>JAISDM010000094.1 GCA_031264885.1 Peptococcaceae bacterium
GACCCGGAATCCAGGTTCCGTCTCATTGACCTGATCGCAGCATTAACGGCCTTGGCGGAACTACTTATCAAGCTTTATGACCGCTGGAAACAGCGTAAGAAAGAAGATAAGCCGCCATAGCGGGCGGCTTATCTCGTTGAAACACCTTATCCATAGATAGAGGCAGAGCCGCCGGACAAACAGCGAACTTCTTTGACCCAAATCAATAATATCACAAAATGGATGTAATTGCAATACCGTATTCTTATTTTGTGGTATATCCGCCGTCTACGACCACGGTGGAGCCTGTGGCGAAACGCGCCAGGTCGGAGGCCAGAAATACCACGCAGCCCACGGCGTCGGACAATTCGCCCATAAATCCGATGGGGGTGTTTTCCTCAAACATTTTGTACATGCCCAGAACTTGTTCGTCGGGGGCGTTCATGTTCTCGTGCATACCGGAGAGTATGAAGCCGTAGCAGACGCTGTTGCAGCGGATGCCGTATTTGGCCAGGCTCATGGCCAGGGAGTTCGTCAGGTGGCGGACGCCGGCCTTTGTGGCGGAATAGCCGGTTCCGGCGTTGATCACCAGCCCGGACATGGAGGATGTGGTTACGATGGAGCCTCCGTGTTTGTGGGCGATCATCACCCGCGCCGCGGCCTGGGCCACGAGCAGCGGTCCGGTGAGGTTGATGGCCACGATCTTGTTCCAGAGATCATAGGAGACGTCCCATCCGTCGGCGTCCCCTCCGATGCCGGCGTTGTTGTGAAGTATGTCTATGGTTCCGAATGTTTCGACAGTTTTGTCCACGAAACCCTGTATGGAATCGGGATCGCGCACATCCCCGACGACATACGCGGTTTCAGCGCCGTAACGCTCCTTGATGTCGCCCGTGATTTTTTTGAGATGGTCTTCCGTGGACGGAATATCCATCAGCATGACCTTCGCGCCTAATTCGGCCATCGCCGCCGCCGTGGACCGACCGATGCCGCCCGCGGCGCCTGTGATCAGCGCGGATTTCCCCTTGAGGGACAGCATATCGTATACGCTCCTCAAGTCCTTAACGCCCTGCGGTTTTGGAAGATTTACCATTTTTTTCGCTCCTTTCCAGATCAATCGCTTGTACCATTTCATGGTACATTACCCGCGGATTATTGTCAACTTATGATGCTTGATTCTGACAGCGCGAGAAGGAATTTTTGTGTCTGTAAAGAAATGTGTTCAGAAATAATCAACTTTGCGGGGAAAATATTTTTTAGAAAGGAATGACTGTCATCATGAACGATTCAACCATTTCAATGGAACAGCTTTCCAAAATCGCCGTCAGGCTCTTCATGGGAATGGGCTACGGCGCAAAAGAAGCCGCTTACGCCGCCGACGTATTGGTAGAAACGGATCGCCGCGGGGTGGACACCCACGGCGTCGTACGCCTGGATTTCTACCATATGTGCGTAAACAGGAGCGGCTGGCTCAATCGAAACGCGCAGCTTCAAATTCTCCGGGACGACCCTCCTTATCTGATGGCAGACGCGGATCACGGGCTGGGGATCATTATGGCGCCGCAGGCGGTGGAACTGGCCATCCAGCGGGCCAAAGAGCAAGGCGTCTGCGTCATGGGGATCCGAAACAGCAACCATTTTGGCGCCGCGGGCTATTATGCCCAAAAATGCGTGGATCAGGGCTTCATCGCGTTGGTTTGCTCCAACTCCCCCGGAACCATGGTGCCCATTGACGGGAATCAGGGTGTTTTGGGCAACAGTCCGTGGTCTATGGCGATTCCCGGCGGAAACCGTCACCCCGATCCGATTATGTTTGATATGGCCTGCAGCGAGGTTTCCCGGGGCAAGTGTGAGACGGCGCTTCGCAACGGCGAGCGGGTTCCGCCGAACTGGGGCGTCGACCGGCATGGGGAACCGACCACCGACCCCGCCAGAATCCTGAAAGGCGGCTTCCTCCTCCCCTTCGGCGGAATCAAGGGATATTGCGTGGCCGTGTTGGTGGAGGCGCTCAGTTCCATGCTGACTTTCGCGTCCTATGGGAAGGGCAAGAATATGAAATTCAGCGGCGACCACGAAAACACAGGCCACTTCGTGCTGCTTCTGGATCCGGAGCGGTTTGGCGAACTGGACGCCTATAAAGACAGCATCGATGTTTATGTGGATACCATCAAGAATTCCAAGCCGGTCCCAGGCGCCGATGAAATCATCGTGCCCGGCGAGCTGGAAGCCCGGGCGATCAAAGACCGCACCGCCAACGGGATACATTTGGAGGACGCCGTGGTCTCCATGTTGACCGGGCTTGCGCAAAAAACCGGTCAGTTAACACAGAAGCAAGGATTTAAAGACATGTTGAACTGGTGACATAGATCCTGAACTGTGTTATACTGGAGTTCAGGAGGATTATGGACATGTTGGACTTCAAGCGGGAGCTTTACAATCTTCTGAAACAGGAAACACAACCGCTGCCGAAAGACGAACTCGCCGAAGCGGCTATGACCGGACAGCAAATACTGGCGTCACTGAACAAGAAACAGTCGGAACTTTCCCTTCAGGTGGAGGAAATATACGACATCGTGGGGAATACGGACGTTACGGCATTGCAGAATGTCGTCCAATCCGAGAAAGACCGCGCCGATACCCTAGCGGAGACGGTGGTCGGGCTGTGCGATATTCTGGAGGACATCTGCGCGTATGCGCGAAACAGCGGGGACGCCGAGCTGGACAGGCAGACGCGGATGATATGGAAAAACGCCGGGAACCTGCTGGAAAATTGCGGCTTCGTCCGTTTGGGCGAGGACGGCCAGCCCCTGGATCCGGAAATCCATACGGTGCGGTCCGTCGCGGCTTCGCCCGTTCCCCGGGAACATGTGGCTCAGGTACTGCAGAGTGGCTACCGGTACCTGGGGAAGATCACACGAAAGGCCACCGTCATTTTAAGCGAAGGATGAGACAGAAGCAAATGAGCAGAATCATCGGTATTGATCTGGGAACCTCCACATCGGAAGTCGCGTGCGTTATAGACGGAAAACCGGTCCTGATACCGAACGGCCTGGGGAAGAGCATAACGCCGTCGGTGGTGCATATCGGAGCGGAAGGGGATATCCTGGTCGGGGAACCCGCCGCGGAATACCTGCTTACCCGCCCCGACTGCACCTTCATGGAGGTGAAGCGGGCGACAGGCAGCGGAAAGGTTCTGACCGCCCACGGCAAGGAGTATTCCCCCGAACAGCTTCAAAGCTATCTTCTCCGTTATTTGACCGAATGCGCGGAAAAATACCTGGACGAGACAGTGGAGCGCGTCGTCATCACCGTACCGGCCTATTTCACCGATGTCCAGCGCCGGGCGACCGTCAAAGCCGGCGAGCTGGCGGGACTGACCGTGGAGCGTATACTGAACGAGCCCACAGCGGCCGCGCTGGATTATGGCCTGGAGAATCTCTCCGAATGCAAAAACATTCTCGTGTACGATCTGGGCGGCGGCACACTGGACATCACAGTGCTGGAGCTGTTTGAGGGCGTCATCGACGTCAAAGCCGGCAGCGGGAACAATCACCTGGGCGGCAAGGACTTTGACGAGACCCTCATGAAGGAACTCGCCGATCCGGGGAAGGACGAACGCGCCCTTATGCGGCTGAAGAAAGCGGCCGAGGAGTGCAAAACCGCGCTGAGTACACAGGACAGCTACGAGATATCGCTGCCATTTTTGTTTACCGGCAAGGGAGGAAAACCTATTTCAGTGGAAAGAACCGTCACAAGAGCGAATTTCGAGGAACTCATACAGGAAAAAGTCGAATCCACCCGTGTGCCGATGATGTCGGCGCTGTCCGACGCGGGGCTGTCTCCGGAGGATTTGGACATTGTGCTGCTGGTGGGCGGTTCCACCCGGGTTCCCTGCGTCAGACGGATGGTGGCGGACGCCCTGAACACCGTCCCCCGTTCACTGGTGGATCCGGATCTGACGGTCGCCCGGGGAGCCGCCATACAGGCGGCCATTTTGGACGGCAGCCTGAGCGGGGAAACGGAACTGGTGCTGACCGACGTGTGCCCCTATACATTAGGCGCGGCGGTGCTGCTGGAGGGCGCTTACGGCGACAGAATGGTGTTTGACCCGATCATCCCCCGGAATACGGCCATACCGGCCGATATTTCCAAATTTTATTTTCCCGCGCGGGATTATCAAACAAGAGTGAAGATTGAGGCGTACCAGGGAGAATCGCTGAATCCGGAAAACAACGAACGCCTGGGAGAGGTGCTGCTGACCGGAATTCCCCCCGCCCGCCAGGGCAAAGAGCGAGTGCAGGTGACTTTTTCCTATGATATGAACGGTATTTTGCAGGTAAAAGCAAGGTCGGTATCCACCGGGAAAGAGGTGAGCGCCGACATCAGCACCACCGGCATAGAAGCGCTGTCCGTTCCGGATATTTCCAAATGGGAAAGCGCCCCGGGCGCAAAACGGTACAGACCCGTCCTGCGCAAGGCGGAAAAACTCCTGGCGGACGACACGGAGTATGACGCCGAGCTTGAGGCGCTGGTGCGGCAGATCAAGGAGGCATTGCTGCTGGGACGCGGGAAGCAGGCCGAATCATTGCGGGAGGAACTCATGGACCTGCTGGAGTTCGCGGGTATATGACGTTGATCGGACACAGATGTTACCTGCTTGCGCTTTCGGCGGCAAAACGCGGGGATTTGAGCGCGGCCGCGCGGCTGGCGGCCTGCGCCCTGTCGCTGGACGAAACACAGGATAACGCCCGCCGCCTGCTTGGGCTTTGCCTGTATGAATTGGGGGATCTGGAAACAGCGGCGGGCGTTCTGGCCGCCTGTCCCGATCTTGCGGACGCCGCGCGGGAGGCTTGCGCGCTTACCCGGGCCGGATTGGACGAGGCGGAGCGTCTCGCCCGGCGCGGCAAGTGGCGGGCGGCGTTGAGCGCGGCGGATAAAATCCCGCATCAAAGCGCGCGGCTGTTAAACATACGGGGGTGCATCCTCGCCGGGGCAAAGCGGTATGTCAAAGCGGGCAGACTGTTTGCCGAAGCCATGGAAAAAGACACGGGAAGCCGCTTCGCCCCGGCGTGTCTCATGGAAACGGCAAAACGCGCGAAATCATTTTGGGAGCTGTGATTAAGATGACGATAAGCTGTTACGAACGGCTCGGCGTGGAAGAAACGGCGGACGCGCAGCAAATCAAGCGCGCCTATTACACACAGGTAAAAAAACAGCCCCCCGAGCGGTTCCCCGAGGAGTATAAGACGCTGCGCGCCGCTTACGACATTCTTTCCGACGCGAAAAAACGGGCGGAGTACGACAGAATCCGGGTTTTGCCGGAAGACGTGATTTTTCTCTTTGGACAGGCGTGTAAGCAGGGGGAACTGGGACAGCGCGCCCAGGCCGACGTGATCTACCAGCAGATACTGCGGCGGCATCCGAAGCTGGAGCCGGTAAAGGTGGCGCTGGCCCAATCCTATGAGGCGCAGGGAAAAAGCGGGAAAGCCGCTTCCTTGTGGGAGGATATCTGCGCGCAGGCGCCGGAGAACCCGGAGTACGCGTTCAAGCTTGCTTTGAGTTATGAGAGCCGGGGCTGGAACAAAAAAGCGGCCGCCCAGTACCGGCACACGCTGGAGTTGGACAGCGGCAACGCGGATTGCTGGGTATTTCTGCTCAGATCCCGGCTGACCTCAAATGACGAGGAAGAGTTGCTGAATATCTGCGAGCGGGGCATCCAAGCCCTTGGGGAACACGGCAAATCAAACGTTTTGCTCTATTCGTTCGCGGCGATATTTTCCGCGCTGGACGACATGGACGCGGCGGAGCGGTACTTGAGCGAGGCTGTCCACGTAACGCGTTCCGGCGGCGGCCGGATCGAAGATTCGAATCAGGCGGTCTATCTCCTGTTGGAAGCCGCGGCATCTACGCATATGATGAACTTTCTCCGTTATATTCAGGAAATGGCCGCGGCTCTCCCGAATCTGGACGATGATATACAAGAAAAACTTGCGGAAACGGAACTTGCCGCGGAGATAGAAGACTTGCAGGAACACGGTTTTTCCGTTCTGTTCCATGATCTGTTCGGCACATTGTTCAACGGCTGCGATTGCCAGGAATGCAGGTTTGATCTGATGGCCATAGAGTGCAATCTCCTGTCGGATGTGGATGCCTATCGTTCGCAGATTTTACGGCTGCGGAAGGAGCATCCCCGTTTATACGCGCTTCACGCCGGTTTCTTCAGCGAACTGCTGAGCGCCAGGGACACGCAAAAAATGCTGCGTCAGCGGGTGAAGATTCTTGACAAACACGGCCTGTCTCCCGCAATGCTTGAGAATGAGGATGGGGAATCCGACCCGGAACCCGCGGAACCCATACGCAGAATCGGGCCAAAAGTCGGCCGCAACGATCCATGCCCATGCGGAAGCGGCAAGAAATTCAAGAAATGCTGCGGGCGCGAAGCGTAAGACCGGGGGGGGAAGCAGGCGGGCCAAAAATAATAAACCAAGGAACCTGGATTCCGGGACAAGCCCGGAATGACAAGATATGATAGCTTCCAGACGGTCCCGGGCGGCAGAATGCCCGCCCCTACGGCGCCATGGATGACGCGTCTGTCGCCCCTCATACCCGTTATTCCGGCTCCCCGGAATGACAAGATATGATAGCTTCCAGACGGTCCCGGGCGGCAGAATGCCCGCCCCTACGGCGCCATGGACGACGCGTCTGTAGGGGCGGCATTCTGCCGCCCGTTTTTTGATAGGCACAATCTCTGGCGCGTGAATGCGTACGCCAAAAAAAATATATTGACGCGTTGCTGCGATATGAATAAAATGATATTTTTGACATGTATCATTTTTTTTGGTACAATGGGCTAAAGAAGGATTGAAGGAGGTGGAATGATTGTTTGAAATCGGCGACAAAATCGTTTACCCCATGCATGGCGCGGGAGTTATCGAAGCCATCGAAGAACGTGAAATTTTAGGCGAAGCCAAACGATATTATGTGCTCAAGATGCCAATCGGAGAGATGCGTGTGTTGGTTCCCATAGGCAGTGTGGGCGAAATCGGATTGAGAAGAATCATTCACCGGGACGCCCTGGATCAAGTATTCGAAATTCTGCAAAAAAGAGAAGAGCTGGATCAGGAAAACTGGAATAGGCGCTACCGTCACAATTTAGAGAAGCTTAAAAGCGGAAGCGTTTTTGATTTGGCGGAAGTGGTTCGAAATTTGGCGTGCCGGGACAAAGTCAAGGGTTTGTCAACCGGAGAAAAAAAGATGTTTGATAACGCCCGGCAGTTATTGTTGAGTGAATTGGTTCTGGTTACGGATGGGCGTGAGGATAACATCGTCGGTCGTATGGACGCCTGTTTGACCGGCTGACCCGGTATGCAGCAGCTGCGCGGCCGCGGGACGAGAAAGATTCCTAATAAGCTAGGGAATATTCTCGTCTTTTTTTATGTCGAAACAGGGTTGAAAAGATTCACGGAATTTTAACCCGAATGCCTTGCAAGAATCCGACTTCTTTCGTTATAATAGAACAATAGCGGCAAATGAGAAATCATTCCATATGGGCGGGACGCAGGACGGGAGGTGAAAAATTTGGAAAGAACCCTTAGACTGTTGTTAACACTGTTCTTCACGGCATTGGGCTTTGGCGCCGGAATGCTTCTGAGCGCTTTCCCTTTCTTCTGGCTCCGCAGCTATGTGCTGCCCTTCGTGTATGCCGCGCCCGCGTTGATCTTCGGCATTATTGGATTTTTTATTGCCCCCCGGATTATGATCAACATAAAAAAAATGACCGTCTGGCTGGAAACTCAGCTGCAAAAAATGCCCGCAGCCGATCTGCTGGCCGGAATCATCGGGTTGATCATCGGCCTGGTCATCGCCAGCCTGTTCAGCGTGACCATGTCGCGCATTCCTTTTGTGGGGAATTATTTTTCTTTGGCGGCAGTCCTTTTTTTCGGCTATATCGGCATCAACATCGGACTGAAAAAACGCGGCGAGGTTCTGCACTTCTTCAAATCGAACCGGTTTGCTCCCAGGGATAAGCCCAAATCCATAGGCTCCGCCATAGATCCCGCGCCTTTTGCTCCCAAAAAAGGCGGCAAACTGCTGGATACCAGCGTGATCATAGACGGGCGGATCGCCGATATTTGCAAAAGCGGTTTTTTGGACGGCCCGTTGATGATCCCCTCTTTCGTACTGACGGAGCTCCAGCATGTCGCCGATTCCGCGGATACGCTGAAGCGCAACCGGGGCAGACGGGGGTTGGACATTCTCAATGCCATGCATAAAGAATTAGGGCAGCAAGTCCAGATTGAGGAAATCGACTTTCCGGAGATCACCGAGGTGGACGCCAAATTGGTCCGAACGGCCCAGACCCTGGGTTTCGATATTCTTACCAACGACTACAATCTCAATAAAGTCGCCAAACTCCAGGACATCCGCGTTTTGAACATCAACGAGCTGGCCAACGCCTTGAAGCCGTTCCTCATGCCCGGGGAAGAATTTGGCATTCACGTCATCCGGGAAGGCAAGGAGAACAATCAGGGCATCGGTTATCTGGACGACGGGACTATGATCGTGGTGGAATCCGGGAAAAAATATATCAATAATACCATTTTGGTCGTCGTGACCAGCGTGCTTCAGACTGCCGCGGGCAGAATGATCTTCGCGAAACCCAAGTTTAACGATAAACGGGTTTACTTGGAGGAGAAAGTCATTGGATAAATTGACCGCCGTTTTGCCCTGCGCGGGCTGCAGCACGCGAATGGGAGGCAATGTCAGCAAACAGTTTCTGGATATCAACGGAAAGCCGCTGATCGCCTACACCTTAAAGGTGTTCCAGGAGCATCCGGCCGTGGAACAAATCGTGCTGGTACTCAGAGAAGAGGACATCCTCTGGTGCCAAAAGCATGTGGTGCAGCGTTTCCACTTGAGCAAAGCGGCCTTATTGGTAAGCGGCGGCGCGCGCAGGCAGGACTCCGTACTCCGCGGTCTTACGGCCATCAACCGATTGCCGGAATTTATATTGGTTCATGACGGCGCCAGACCGCTGGTCAGCCGTGAAATCGTGGACAGAGCCATTGAATCCGCCGAAAGCAAAGGCTCCGGCGTAGCCGGCGTCCTCGTAAAAGACACCATCAAGCAAACGGATGATCAGGGCTGTGTCCTCCGCACCCTGAACCGGAACGCCCTGTGGCAGGTCCAGACGCCCCAGGTTTTTCCAGGAAAGGCGCTGCTGGAAGCGTATCTGGAAGGGCAGCGCAAAGATTACGCGGTGACGGACGACGCCTCCCTCATGGAGAAAGCGGGCCACCCGGTGCATATGGTATGGGGCGCTTACGACAACATCAAGGTGACGACACAAGAAGATCTGATCTTCGTAACGGAGCGGCTGAAACACCTGCAAGTCCGGAAGACCCTTGAAGGAGGCGCGTTATGAGGATAGGTATGGGCTATGACGTACACCGTCTGACCGGGAACAGGCCCCTTATTCTGGGGGGCGTGACCGTGCCCTGGCCGAAGGGGCTTCTGGGTCATTCCGACGCGGATGTGCTGACCCACGCGGTCATCGACGCCTTGCTCGGCGCCGCGGCTCTGGGGGATATCGGCGATCATTTCCCCGATACGGACGACCGGTTCAAAAACGCGTCAAGCCTGCTGCTTCTGGGCAAAGTCGCGGGATTATTGGCGCGGCTTGATTACAAGCTGAACAACCTGGACTGCACCATCGTGGCGCAGGAGCCTAAGATGTCGCCTTACCGGGAGGCGATCCGGGAAAATTATTCCAAAGTATTGGAAGTGCCTCCGGGCAAAATCAGCGTCAAAGCTACCACCACGGAAGGCTTGGGATTCGCGGGCAGGCGAGAAGGCATTGCCGCGTATGCCGTCTGCCTTCTTTCGGAAAACTGAGGATTCGCAAAGAAAGGAACTGGTTTTGGATGCCGCAAATCAAAATCTATAATACCATGTCGGGGATGAAAGAAGATTTTGTCCCCATAACGCCCAATAAAGTAGGACTGTACTGCTGCGGGCCCACCACTTACAACTACATTCATCTTGGCAACGCCAGGCCGCTTGTGGTGTTCGATACCGTAAGGCGTTATTTGGAACACCGGGGCTATGAAGTGACCTTCGTCCAGAATTTCACGGATGTGGACGACAAAATCATCCAGAAAGCGGCGGCGGAGGGGATCGCGCCCCATATTCTGTCCAAGCGGTATATGGAGGAGTATTTTATCGACGCGGAGGCGCTGAATGTGAGGCGGGCCACGTTTCATCCCCCGGTCAGCGAGCATATGGACGATATCATCCGCTTTATTCAGATTCTGACGGATAAAAACAGGGCCTATGAGGTGGAGGGCGACGTCTATTACTCCATCGCCGGCGACCCGGAATACGGGAAACTGTCCAAACGCAGCCGGGACGACTTAATGGCGGGCGCCCGGGTGGATATCGACGAACGCAAAAGAGACGCGGCGGATTTCGCCTTGTGGAAATCCGCGAAGCCCGGCGAGCCTTCCTGGGACAGCCCCTGGGGCAAGGGCCGGCCGGGATGGCACATCGAGTGTTCCGCCATGGCCGCCAAATACCTGGGTGAGAGCTTCGATATTCACGGGGGCGGCCATGATTTGATTTTTCCCCATCATGAGAACGAGATCGCCCAATCGGAAGCCTGCTTTGAGAAGCCCATGGCCCGCTACTGGATGCACAACGGTTTTATCACCGTCAATCAGGAAAAAATGTCCAAATCATTGGGGAACTTCTTCTTGGTCAGGGAAATCACAGACAAGTTCCACCCTCAGATCGTCCGCTTTTATCTGCTGTCCACCCATTACCGGAGCCAGCTGGATTTCGACGACGAGAAGCTGACTGTGGCCGCCAAAGGGCTGGATCGCTTAAAAACCGCGGTGCGTCTGGCGAAAGAGGCGTTGAGCCGTCCGTCCGCCCCAGTCCCGGCGGACCGAGCGGATTCCGGGACGCCGCCGGAACCGTCCGGCGCCCCGAATGTGCTGGAAACGGCCATACAGACGGCTCAGGCCCAATTTGAGGCGGCCATGGACGATGATTTTAACACCGCGTTAGCCATCGCGGCGCTCTTTGACTTGGCCAGGGAACTCAACGGCGCCCCGGCGGACGCCGCCGGCGCTTTGGACGCGGGACTGCGCGCCTTGCTGGCTATGGCGGAGATTCTGGGTCTGGATCTGGACGAAAACACACCGGCCGGCGCGGAAGACCGGCTGGCGGATACCTTGATGGAATTCATCATTCAACTGCGCCAGGACGCCCGCGCGCGTAAAGATTACCAGACCTCGGACATCATACGCGACGGGCTGAAAGAACGCGGCGTCCTGCTGGAGGACACGCCTCAGGGGGCGCAGTGGCGGCGCCTATGAATAAAGATCCCGCCGCGCTGCCTTCACTGGTGCTGGCCTATGTGGGAGACGCGGTCTTTGAGCTGTATGTCCGGCTGTATTTGCTTGAAGAAAGCAGCGGCAAGGTTCAGGAGCTGCATAATCACGCCACCGCCCTGGTCAACGCCGGCGCTCAGGCGCGGTATTACCGGGAGCTGGAGCCGGTCATGACCCCCCGGGAACGGAGCGTCGCCCGGAGGGGACGCAATGTCAAATCGCGCCGGATCCCCAAAAACGCGGATATGCTGGATTACCGGCTCAGCACGGGATTTGAGGCGCTGATCGGCTTTCTGTTCCTGTCGGATCAAAAAAACCGGATGCGCGAGCTGATCCGGCTGTCTCTGACAAATATAGGAGGACCCGTTGAGAATCGCCAATTTTGAGCATACCGGCCTGGAGCGCGTGGACGCGTGGCTTCTGGCCAACCATGAACAGGATATCGGTTTGGCGGACTTGAAGGAATGCCTGAAAACCGTCAATGTTTCTTTTGTGCTGGAAGGGATCAACCGGGTTCACAGCACGCTGATCTGCGAGCTGAAGGATTCCTATGTCCAGCAAAGCCAGCGCTATGTATCCCATGGAACAGATCAGTTTGACGAGTCGGATCTGCCCCCCGGGGAAAAAGAGCGCGGGCAGGCGCTGATCCGGCAGGCCGGCCGCCTGTACGCGGCCATGTCCGAAGACGGGTCCGGCATTCCCATGGAGGACGCCCGGTACATTCTGCCCCTTGCAGCCAAAACCAATTTAAGCGTAGCCATGAGCGCGGATAAACTGGCGGATCTCTTCGCGCTGTGCAACGGTCGCCCGCTGATGGAACCTGTCCGGGAAGCCATGGAACCGCTGCTTCCCGCATCGCTGTATCAGCGCCTCTCAAGCGCGCCGCCGGGGGGTGTCCGCGAATCCCTGACCGCCGTGTTCTACCAGGACGCGCTGGACAGGCTGACTCCGGAGCAGCCCATGATTCTGCTCCAGGCGTTCAAGGATCTGAACCTGAAGGCCGGGCTGGGCGCGCTGACCAGCACCCGGGCTCAAGCGCCTTCGGAGGTGCTGGCCGCCTGGGGAGACGGGGCGGCGGAGAAAGCGAAGGCCGTCGCTCAGAGGGTTATGAGCTACGGCCATACCGCCATCGCGGAGCAGGCCAGAACCACCTTTGGAATGATGTGCAGCCTGGTCACTTACCATCAGCAAATCCGGCACCGGCTCTCCAGCAACCACCGGGAGGATTTGCGCGCGTTGGCGGGGAACGGGGACCGGCCCGCAATCGTCCCTGCCAGCGTTCAAAGGTCCCGGTTCAAGGAGGATTTTTTGGCGCTGAGCCGCTCGTTTAAAGCGTTCCGGCTGCAAATTCTGGATCGCTTAGGGTTGGACCGGGCTTTGCCGTTTTTACTGAACTGCGATCAAATCAAGCTGATTTATTCCGCCAACGCGCGGGCGGACGCGGCTGTGCTGTCCGAACGGATTTGTATGAACGCTCAATGGGAGATCCGCGATCTGTGCCTGCGCAAATTAACCCTGCTGAAGGATTTGTCGGAACCTTTATACAGCAAAGCGGCGCCGGCCTGCGTTTACGGGCCGTGCCCGGAAGGCAAAAAAAGCTGCGGCAGTCAGGATGAAATGCGCGCGCGGTTTAGGAACTGTTGAACAGAGGTGTGATATGACCGAAGATTTGTTATGGGGCAAGAACCCCGTTATGGAAGCGATCCGGGCCGGACGGCCCATAAGCCGCGTTTATTTGCAGGATGGGATGAAGGCCGCCTACAAAACAGAGGTGCTCCGGTTTTGCAATAAAAACGGGATTCCTTATCAGTTCGCGGACCGCAAACATTTGTCCCTGATGTCCGATAACGGGATTCACCAGGGAATCATCGTTCAGGTGGCTTCCAAAGAATACATGTCTTGGGAGGATATGATCGCCGCCGCCGCGGCTAAAGCCGAGCCGCCCCTGCTGATCATTCTGGACGGGGTGGAGGATCCCCGCAATTTGGGCGCGATCCTGCGCTGCGCGGACGCTCTCGGCGCTCACGGCGTGGTGATCCCCAAGAACCGGGCGGTCCCGCTGACTTCCGGCGTGGCCAAAGCTTCCGCCGGCGCCATTGAGCGGATGCCGGTGGATAGGGTGACCAATATTTCCCGGGAAATTGAGCATATGAAAGAGCGGGGCTTATGGATTGCCGGCGCGGATATGAACAACACGAACATAATCGATCAGCAGAATTTGACGGGCCCTTTGGCCGTGGCGTTCGGGGGCGAAGGAACGGGTCTCTCCCGTCTGATTCTGGAAAAATGCGATTTCCGGATATCCATACCCATGCGGGAACGCGCTCATTCCTTGAATGTATCCGCCGCCGCCGCCGTTGTGCTGTATGAAATCTCCAGACAAAGGCGTCTGGCGGAACGCCGCTCCTGCTAGCCCCCGTCATTTGGGCTTATCCCGGAATAACAAAAATATGATGGTTTCCGGACGGTTCCGGGCGGCAGAATGCCGCCCCTGCGGTACCGTGTATGCTGCGTTTGCAGGGGCGGCATCCTGCCGTCCGTCCTTGACAGATATGGATTTCCAAATTACTGCGTTTGTAGGGGCGGCATTCTGCCGCCTGTCCTTGACAGACGCGAAATTCCAAATTACGAATCGCAAAAAGTCATTATTTACCAGAGAAAATCTCTGCGCCGCGTAGTATAATGAGGATTCAGAGTTCTTATAAGGAGGCTGCCATGAACTTGCGCGTTCAGACCACCACTGAATCAATGGAATTGATGGAAGATGAAGAAATTGTTGAAATTGCCAGGGCCGGCGGAAAAGAAGCGGAGGAATTCCTGGTCAACAAATACAAAAACTTCGTCCGCGCTAAGGCGCGCTCCTATTTTTTGATCGGAGCGGACCGGGAAGACATCATTCAGGAAGGTATGATCGGGCTGTTTAAGGCAATCCGCGATTATAAATGCGATAAATTATCCTCTTTCCGGGCTTTCGCGGAATTGTGCATCACGAGGCAAATCATCACCGCGATTAAAACCGCCACCCGGCAAAAGCATATTCCGTTGAATTCCTATGTCTCTCTGAACAAACCGATTTACGACGAGGACTCGGACCGAACGCTGATGGACGTCATTTCCGGAACGAAGATCACCGATCCGGAGGAATTGATCATCAGCCGTGAAGAATTTGACGATATTGAGGACAAAATGGGAGAGATACTGAGCCCTCTGGAATGGCAGGTCCTGATGTCGTATTTGGAAGGCAAGACATACCAGGAAATCGCTCTGGATTTGAACCGCCACGTAAAGTCTATCGACAACGCCTTGCAGCGGGTGAAGCGGAAGCTGGAACGGTATCTGCTGAGACGGAATCAATAAGAACGGGCGGCAGAATGCCGCCCCTACATGTATACCACTCACGGTACCGTAGGGGCGGCATCCTGCCGCCCGTTCCCCGGCATTCCGGGTTTTTTATTTTCGCTGTTCCGCGGCGAACAGCGCGGCGCCTACCGCTCCGGCATATTCCGCTTCTCCGGGGATGACGAAGTCCATCCCCGCGTGTACCTTGAGCGCGTTCACAAAAGCGGTGTTTTTGGTCAGTCCTCCCACCAGGGCGACCCGGTTCCAGGCGGGGACGGTAATGTCATTGACGACGGAACTGGCCCGGACCGCCGCGATCTCGGTAACCGCGGCGGCCACTTCTTCGGGAGAGGCGCCCTGATTCAGCAAGCTCAGCGCCTCCAGTTCGGCAAACACCACGCATCCGTCGTTCACCGCCGGGCTGTCCGCGCCGGGACGGCCGAGTCCGCTCATTTCATCCAATGTCAGCTCCAGCCGCCTGGCCATGTACGACAAAAACGCGCCCAACCCCGCGGCACATTTCTGGTTGACGGCCATTTCCCCGATCCGTTCTCCCTTGACGGTCGCCACCAGCGTTTCGTCCGCGCCTGCGTCTATAACGGCTGTGGCGTCCGGACATAGAAATCGGATTGCCTTCAGCGCCGACAAACCCTCGGTGATCTGATCATCGGCAAATTCCACGTTGTATTTCCCGCTGCCGGTGGCGACCACCCGGTTCACGTCGCCCTCGGCGATTCCCGCGTTTCGCAGTCCTTCTTCCCACGCTTTCCGCGCCGCGGCCTCCCGTCCGGCGCCTCCGGATTCGCCTTTTGCCCGTCCCACGACCGCCCCGTCTTTCAGAAGGACGATCTTGACGCTCTCATATCCCATATCGATTCCTGCCGTAATCAATCCGCTCACCTCCTATTTGTCCAGTTTCCGCATGTCCTGACTCTCCATCCAGGAATCCAGCTGATTCAAAAATCTCAGTTCGTCCAGATCGTTGCGGTCCCCCGGCTGCGTCCCCTCATACATCAGCACGCTGTATCCCGCGTCCCTCAGCTTCATCGCCTGTTCCTTCCGCGTCAGGGTGCAGCCCACGCCTCCCCGCCACAGTCCGAAGAGCGCGCCGTCAACCTGGAATATATCGGCAAACTCATTCAGCGCGTATGGCCGCGTGTATTCATCAATCTTGAAATGATGCGGCGCCCTGGCGTCCGGCCCCGTCAGAAACCGCATTTCATCCTCGCGGGTTTCCAGGGGCATCTGTGTGGAATAAACGGGGTAATCTCTGTCTCCGACGCTCCCGTCGGGTTTCCGCTCCAGCTGCGAGCTGCCGAAATGCGTATACTGGGATCCGATGCACACCGCGCCGTATTCCTGCTCCATATAGCGGTAGTACTTCAAATAATGCCAGGAGGGCGGATGCGCCTCCATCCAGCGGTACCGCTCCGTTCCCACGGCGGCGATCTGGTTCTTCGCCCGCCATTCCACCTCGTCCCTCAGCATCTTCCAGAAGTTCACCGTTTCTTCGGGATCCAGCTTGGTCAAACCGCCCAATGTGTAAAAAGAGTATAAATCCTTCACGGAGAGCGGCGTCGGCTTATAGGTCATGAACATGGTCACGTCTTCCCGGTATTGCTTGATTACATCGCTGGCGCGGATCAGTTCGATCAGTTTTTCATCGTCAAATTTTTGCCCAAAAATACGTTCTATGTCGTTGATCTCTTTTAATGTACAGTAATTCCGGTGTTCGATCATCGCCTCTTCCCGCTGGGGATCCCGTTCGCCCAAGTACATGGTGAAATCCGCCGACCAGCGCGGCACCGGGGAAAAATCCCTCACCTGCTCCCCCCGTTTGATGTGGGAGTCGCATACGCAGGGGAACGGCACCACGAAGCTGCGGTTCGGAAACGGGCTGCCGTCGATCTGGTAACCCAGGAACTGCGCGCCCCAGCAGTTGCCGTGGTAGCCGCAGATCTCCCGGCCCCACCCGCGTATCTCGCAGGCCAGCCGGCATGTCCGGGCATAGGAATCGCTCTGACTGGCGATCATCGCTCCCGCCGGATTGTCCTCTATGACCGTAATCGCCGGAAACGCCACCTGCCAATCCGCCGTGAAGCCGGTATTGCCCTGTCCGACGACTTTTTCCTTGCTCTCTATGGATTTTTGCCATTTTGCCCGCAACTCTTTAGCCTTTTGCCAACATTCCAAAGGCTTCGTTTCCCAAAGCTGTCCTTTCACGCCGTTTCCTCCTTTATATTTCCAGGGCTTTGTGCCAGCCCGCCAAACGGACCAGCCCCGGTCTGAGCATGTTCATAAACGCTTCCAGCCTCAATTCTGTTTCCTCTAGGGGCAATGTCGTATCCCGCTCAAAAAAATGGAATGGGATGTTCCGTTCCCGCAGGATTTTCCAGACCGCGTAATTATCCGTCCCGTGCAGGTGGCAGTATATCTGCTTGGCTATGATGGCGCCGTCTATATGATAATCCTCCGACAGCTCAAATATATGCTGGGGACGCCGGCGCCAATTGTTGTCCTTCACCGGATTGTGCGGCCGGCCCAGGTAACGCAGAGACAGCGCCATCAGCCGGTCTTTCTGGAGGTTCACGTCGTTCCAGTAATAGGATGTGCCGTTGTCCAATTCATCAATGACCACGCTGCCTCCCAGGGATTCCACCAGTTCCTCCAGCCTCGCGTCGTGGGTTTCGCTGCCGATTAGCATCAGGCGGATCCTGTCCTTATAGGGCTCCCGGTCTTCCAGTTCCGGGATGAACTTCTCAAGCACCGCGTTGATCTCCGCCTTGTCCATCACTTGGCTGGCAAAGGCGATGTTCATCATTTCGGAACCCAAAATGACCGAGCGGTCCGCCCGTCTTAATTCGCAAATCCGCCGCAGCAGCCGGCGGTTGGTGTTGTACACGCCGATGGCGTGGTCCAGCGCCTCATCGGTGACGGTCTTGCCGGTCCATTCCTCTATCTTCTTTTTATAAACGTCCAGTTCCGAGCGCAGTACGTCTTTGGAGGACGCGGCGTCGGTATAATCCGGAAGGAAGAGGTAATGGCTGAACAGGTCCTTCCGGTTGTTCACCGCGACCTCAAAGGCGTTGAACATCCACTGACAGCCTTCCACGTTGACCAGCCCGTCCACGTAGTCATAACGCCCTTTTAACAGCTGATTGACCATGTCCTTCACGGGATAGCAGGACGCGTATATCCACTTGTCCGACAGGTTGTCCGGCTCGTGCCGCGCCAGAATCCGTACAGGCAAAACCCCCGCGGCGTAAACGATTTCCTCCGGCATATAGGTTTCGAAATAACCCAGCACCTTGCCGCCGGTTCGCCGCTTCCAGGCCCGGGCATATTCATGGCGGTTCTCCACAAGCTCTTTAAATTTGTCCATTAAGTCCCCTCCTGACGATTTTTTTCTCCGGTCCACTGCGCTCACGCCAATACAGCCGCTCCGATGGCGCCCGCCAGCTGAGGATCCACCGTGCTCTTCAGCGCGGTTACCTTCAGCTCTCTTTCCAGCCGCTCCGTTATGCCCGGATTCTTGGCCAACCCCCCCGTAAATCCCAGTTCCTTATGTACCGTGATATCCCCCGTATCCAGCGGCTGAAGCTTCCCGATGACTCCGAGGATCCGCCAGGCGACGGCGAAAAGATGGGAGGCGTACACCTCGTTCTCGCTCAGGGGCGCCGCCTTGAAGTCCTGGCGGAACAGTCCCATGGTCTCCGTATCCGCGAAGGCAAAACAAGTGGTGCTGACCGGTTCCGGATCCTTTGTCACGTCCAGGGATTTGGGGCCGATCTCCTCAATCGGAATTTTCAGATAATCGCACAGAACCTCGATGTTCCGCCCGAATCCCGTGGCGCATTTGTCGTTCATCATGAAGTCCCGCACCCGATCCCATTCATACAGCCATATGGCCTTGCAGGTCTGGGCGCCCAGATCCACCACCGTCTGTACCTCTGGCCCGTACATGAACCGGGCGCCTTTGGCGTGGCAATGCACCTCGTCCAGAGATTTCCCCGCGCAGGACACATTGCGCCGCCCCCATCCGGTGGCGGCGGCGGCTCCGATGTCCTTCAGACTCATTCCGGAGGACCCCATCGCCCGCTCGACGGCGGTGTCGGCGGCTTTGCGGAAGTTCACCCCCACCCGTATGCTGGCGTATCCAAACAACTGTCCGTCGCATAGGATTGCCGCCTGGGCGCTGGTGGTTCCCACATCCACGCCCGCCCGGATGTCCCCCGCTTTCTTCCAGTCGATCGTTTCCGATACCCAGCTGCTTTCCGGCCATTTCCAATATTCTCGCGCCATTTCGTTTCCCTCCAATTTATTTGGTCACTCTGATTTGCGGCCCTTTCGCTCTTATTTACATTATGTATAAATTTATTTGGGCTGTCAATCATTATCCGAGC
>JAISDM010000187.1 GCA_031264885.1 Peptococcaceae bacterium
CTCCGCGTTTTGAATTTCTACGGCTCAATTTGCTGCAAAAGCCAAACTCGCTCCGCTCAAACAGTGGCTTTTGCGGACGCAAATTTCGCCTAGAAATTCTAAAACGCTCCGCCTAATCGGGCAATATCTCCTCCTTCACCGGGAAACTGCGGCATAACTTATGTGGTGAAGGAGGGGAATACTTGGGCGAGTGGCTGAAGATCGCTGTTTTGGGGGTAGTGCAGGGGCTGACGGAGTTTCTGCCTGTGAGTTCCAGCGGGCATTTATTGCTGATGAGGAAGTTATTTGGATTGACGGAGGGCGGCCTGTTTCTGGATGTGATGCTGCACTTGGGGACGCTGGCGGCTATCTTCACCGTTTTTTGGAAGGATATCCGCCGGATGATCCGGCATCCCTTCGAACGGTTTCCGAAATTGATTGTGGCGGCGTCTGTTCCTACCGCGATTATTGGGATCCTGCTCAAATCGAGAGTGGAATCTTTAGCGGAGACGGGGGTCATGGCGGGGGTTTGCTTCTTATTTACGGGGGCGCTTCTGTGGATTGCGGAAAATATCAAGAATCGCGGCTGGAAGCAGATTCGGGAGATGTCTTTCGGGAACGCGTTTTTTATCGGGGTCTTGCAGGGGGTGGCTGTGCTGCCGGCGGTTTCCCGTTCCGGCTGTACGCTGACCGGTTGTTTTTTGAGCGGAACGGAGAGAAAAACGGCCTCCAAATTTGCTTTTATTATGTCGATTCCGCCCATTCTGGGGGCGGCTCTTTTGGAAGTGAAGGATGTGGCTGAAGGGGGCGTAAGCCTTCCGCCGGCGGGGATCGGGGGTGTTCTGCTGGGGGTGCTTGTCTCTGCCGTGAGCGGTTATGTGGCGATTAAATGGATGCTCAGGATCATTCAGAGGGGTTCGCTGAAGGTATTTTCGGTATATGTGTGGATATTGGGGGCGGGCGTTATCGCCGCGCAGCTGTTGCATGTATTTTAAGCCGTCATTCCGTCATTCCGTCATTCTGGGCTTGTCCCAGAATCCAGGTTCCTTGGTTTATCATTTTTGGATTTCGGGATAAACCCGGAATGACAAGATGAATACAGGATAAAATAAGACGGGCGGCATTCTGCCGCCCGGGGTATATGGGTACTACCTTGATAAACCGTCCGCTTTGCGGACGGTTTTTTATTTTCACTAAATTTAGATAAAAAATACAAAATTATTCAAAATAGTAATTGACAGGATATACAATATTGTGATATATTGTAAAAAAATAACAGGAGGTGTTCTCGAAATTTGGATCAGAAAAGCATTCATGTGGTTTTTTCCAAACATATTGACGTTTTGGAGAATTTACTCAACCGGTACGGTGCTGTGTCGGGCTGGACGTCCAGCATGGAGGACGCCTGTTTGTGGGCAAGGGAGGGCGGGCAGCCGGATCCGGAGATCATTCTGATCAATGGGACGGATTTTTACCGCGAATTTAAGCCAAAGAAAGGGGTGGACGCGGACGGTGTTTTTTTGGATTTGGTGGGGCAGGTGCAGAGTCATCGCGGCGGCAGCCGGATCATATTGCTGCTTCCGGAGGCGAAGCGGAGGGAATCCAGGCTTGCTTACGGTTTGATTTGTGAAGGGATCTATGATTACTGGTTTTTGGATTCATTGGATTCCGAAACGGTCGAGACGATTCTAACGGAAACCCGGGATATAGAGGCGCTGGACCGTTACCTGGAGCAGCTTGAGCCGGCGGATATATATATGCCTCCGGATATATCCGGAGCGCCGGACGCGGATGATCCGCCGGATTTTTTGTATGAGGCCGCGCCTGGGATTCAGTCCGGCATGATCATGGAGAAGCCGGCGGGGCTGTTGGCTGAGGAGATGAGCCGGCCGGAGATCAAATCGGCGGTGGTGGCTTTCTGGTCTGAAGACGACAGTATGCTGAGTTATGGCAGCGGGATTCTATTGGCACTTTTTTTGGCGCAGAAGGGATTTAAGGTGGCTTTGCTGGAGGGGATCTCCGCTACGCCCAGGCTGGCCGGCGCTTTGGGACTGAGGCATCCGTTTTTCAATACGGGGCACGCGCTGTCTATGTTTGCCAGAGGGCAGGACAAGCCTTTTCAAGCCTGTATTTTTAACGCGGATATATATAAGAAGGATTCAAACGCTTTTGACGACCACGCTTTTTTGGCGAAATATCCCCAGTCGCTGTATTTTTTGCCGGATGAAAGGCGGCAGGACAATGTGGATATGGAGACGATGCGGGTGAATTGGGACCGGTTTTTGATGGAAATGACGAAATGGTGTTTGTTTGACCGGGGTTTTCATTTTTTGATCTACTTATGTCACGGGGAATCGGTTTTTAATAAGGTTTTGCTGGAAATGGCCCATGTCAAAATGATCGGCATTCAGCCGTGGCCGACCAGCGTGGCTATGGGGCTGGAAATGCAGCGTCAGTGGCCCGGACAGTGCATGATTCTCTGGGGGACGCAATCCGACGCTTTCCAAAAGGAGGCGAAGATATTCCCCCATGAGAGCCTGGTGGTTAAGCCGGATCGTTTCGAGCAGGACGCCATGTCGCTGTTTTACTTCAAAAAGACGGTGCATGCTTTTGACACGGAAACCCAAATATATTTGGAACAGCTGAGCAAGCGGATCACGACCCACGGTTTCACGTTTAAGGAGAGATCCGCCCGCAATTTGATTCAAAAACTAAAAGAGGGATTTGGAAGGGATGGTTAAGATAAAAGAACCGAAAGTAATCGTCTCATGGGCGTGTACGGGTTATAA
The DNA here is from genome assembly GCA_031264885.1 of Peptococcaceae bacterium. Lineage (GTDB taxonomy): Bacteria > Bacillota > Peptococcia > DRI-13 > UBA5745 > JAISDM01. Next base: position 2,769 of record JAISDM010000187.1, read on the forward strand.
CAATTCCGGGCTCAGTCTCAGGATTGCGAGAGAATTGTCCCGTCATTACAAGAGCTTGCTGGTGGAATTGCCTTGCCTGGGGATACCGCGGCTGGGATTCGTCTGCAATATTATGGATAGGGAGCGCCACGCGGAAGCCGCGATTCTGGATTTGGACAATGGGAAGGGCTTTAATTGGGATTTGGTCCATAAGGCGGACGGATTGTCCCTGCTGCCCGCGAATGTGTTTGCCGCGCCGGATTATCCGGTGTTCTCGAAGGTGGAGATGAACACATTGATCGAGTTCCCCAGAACGGTGGTTAACGAAGGGGCGAAAAAAGAGTATCAATGGATTGTTTTTGACTGCCAGGGTCAGTTGACCAATCCGATGACTTTTTTCGCGCTGAAGCAGTCGGAGAAGGTGCTGATCCCTGTGGATAACCCCGGCGACGCGGCCTATGTCCTGGCGAATATTAAAAGACTGGTGAATGTGTTTAAGCAGCCCGCGAGTAAATTCCTGGTTCTGGCGTCCGCGGATTTGGAGGAAATGAGAAAGCTGATGGTTTTGAAAAACGAGGAGCAAAAGCAGGAGTACAACGTGAAGGTGGCGGCCAGAGAGATGAAGGATATCTTAAATTTCTGCGTGGGGAATCAGATATCTTATTTAAATATAGAACAAAATGATACTTTTTATGAGGAACAGCATGTGGATGATTTGGAGGTGAAGGAAGCGGTCAGGATCAAATTGTAGGAAAGATGGGAGGAGAGGTATGGCAAATATATTTAATCCAATGGAATACGCGGGCGTCCAGGAAGTTGATTTTGTCGGCGAGCCGCTGTCGGATATTTCGGGATCTGAGAAATTTTACGATGTGGTGGCTCAGACGAGGAGCCATCTGCGGGATTCGCACAGGCATGAGTTTGTGCGCTCGGTCATTGACCCCAAGGTGCGGGAGGCGTTAAAGACGGAGGTGGTGCGTTACCTGACGTCCAGGCCGAATCTGCAGATCGCCGGCATTCCGCTCAAGCAGCTGATAGACGCGGTTCAGCAGGAGATATTATATTTCGGGCCCATCCAAAAAGCGCTGGATGATCCGGATGTGACCAACATCGATATCAATTCGCCGAAAGACGTCTACATAGAAAAAAACGGAGAGGAGGAATATTGTCCCGACATGGCCTTTAAAGACGATATTCATCTGGAAACCATGATCAACAAAATGCTGGTGGCGGACGGCAAGACGCTGACCGCGAACGAACCCCATATTGACAGTTTGTTTGAGAAGTATAGGATTTGCGCGGTTTTGGGAACCGCCAGGGGCGGGATCGCCACGGAAGGCACCTGTGTGTCCATACGTAAATTTTCGGACGAAACCATCACGCCGGGGGACCTGGTCAAAATGGGCAGCATCAGTGAGGAGATGAACCATTTTTTTGCCCATGTGATTCCTTGCTGCAACGCCATTGTGGCCGGCGCCACGAATTCCGGAAAGACCACGACCTTGATGTCGCTGCCCTTGTATTTTCATGAGGACACCCGGATTATCACCATTGAGGACAGTCCGGAAATGATGCTGAGGCGAAAAAACGCGTTTCAAAACTACCGGAACATTGTGGCGCTGCAAACGAAGGCCCATGACAATAAGGATAAGACTTACGACATCGCCCGTTTAACCAAGGTGTCGCTCCGGATGCGGCCTTTCAAAATACTGATCGGCGAGGTGCGGGATTCTCAGGCTTGCCGGCAGGCGCAGGCGGCGATGAACACGGGGCATGGGACCTATATGACCATACATTCCAGCTCCGCGAAGAACGCGGCGGTTCGAATCGTTCAATTGGCGGGGGACGGTTACAATGATGAAACCATCGCCGCGCAGCTGGCGGACACGGTGGATCTGATCCTGTTTCAGCAAAAAATCAAGAAAAGCAGAGTCATCACTTCCGTGATTGAACTGGTCGGGTATGAACAGGCGCGCCGGCCCATTTGCCGGCAGTTGTTCCGCTTTGTGCAAACGGGAGTGAACCCGGAGGGCTTTGTGGAAGGCTATCATGAAAGGGTCGATGGGATCTCGGAGGAATTGGCCTTAAAGCTGGAGATTAACCTGGTCCCCAGGGAAATCATTGAAACCTTTGCCGGAAACGACGCGCCATGATCTCTTTGGGCGTGGCCGCGACTTTCGCCTTCTGGGCGTGTGCGGCGCTGAATTTGATTTGGCTGGGGAAGAAGAGAAACAGCAAGCCGCGGGGGAAATGGAAGCGTTTTTTAACGCGGCTTCATGTGCCGAAATGGGAGGGCCATGAAGAAAACAGATTTGGGGTTCAGTATGTATTATGTACAGGCGCGGTGCTCGTGGGCGCCGGATTCATGAGTTTGTGGAGCCGCAATCCTCTGATTTTGCCGGCGGGACTCGCGGCCGGTATCTATCTTCCCCAATTTTTGCTGGAAAAACGCCGGCGGGCGAAGCGGCTGGCCATTATGGAAAAACTGGTGGATCCGCTCCGGATTTTAATTTCACGAATTCCGGACCAGGGGAATTTGGCGCGCGCTTTGGATCAGGTGCGAAGGGAGGTGAGAGACGAGACGCTCCGGGAAATGCTGGACGAGGTTCTTCGGGACATCGGGTTGGGAGGTGGTATTCAGGAAGCGCTTACACGTTGGAAGCACCATATCGGGCTGCGTAATTTCGACACATTTATCGATTTGTTGATTCAAGCTCATTTGGACGGCTGGACCGAACCCGCGCTGAAAGCGCTGGATAAAGCGGTGGAAGCGATGGAATTGGATCTGCGGGCCATTGGAATGGTCAGGGAAAAAAGCCGGAACAAAAAGAAACAGCTGTACGGCGCGCTGGCGGTATCCTGGGTTTTTCCCCCGGTTCTTTCTATGATCGGCGTGGGGACAGGCAATATTTACCTGGATACTTTGCCGGGCAAGCTGCTGATATTCGCGTACCTGGCCGGGAGTATGTACGTCATGATCCAGGGAGATAATTATTTGAGCTTGAATGTGGATGAACTGTGAGTACGTTCTAAAGGAGGCGAGGCTGTGGGCTGGCTTGTTATTCCCTGTTTCCTGGCGGCGACGGCCGGATCGGCGGCGGTTTTCTTCCTGCTTTGCCGCAGAAGACAGCGGCAGCAGTCCTATTACCGGGCTGGGATCGCCGCGTTGTCCGAACATGAGTGGGAGGCTTATTCCCAGAAGGACAGCCGCGGATTGCGGCGGGTGATGATACTGATTCAAACGGCCGGGAAATGGATGGATCTGGAGAGCCTGATTCTGAACAAAATGGAGGCTATGCTGGAAATCATGGGAGAACACAGACAGCCCGAGAAAGAATTGGCCAGATACTTGATCATGGGCTGCGCGGGCGCGGCGCCGGCGCTGCTGCTGCCCTTTATAACGAAGGAGGCCTGGTATTGCGCGTTGTATCCCTGTTTCGCGGTTGTGCTGGTATATCAGAATTATCATGGGCTGGTCAAAAAGTATCAGGGCTGGCAGAGAGAGATACAGAGGGACATTCCTGATCTGATCGACAAATTGAGGATCAGTTTTGCCAGCGGCAGGGATTATGTGTCCGCGCTGATTCAGGCCCGCGCTTCCTCCGGGCCCAAAATGGCGGGAGCGATAGAGCGTCTGATCGCGGATATTCAAAGCATCGGCGTGTCCCGGGCTTTGGACGGATTCGCGGCCGCGTTCCGGATGCCGGTCATGAACAAACTGACATCCGCGGTGCGGATCGCGCTGGAGAGCGGCTATCAGGCGGCGGAAACCTATTTTGCCAATATAGAAGGCGATTTGCGCGAGGTGCGGCAGATCGCCATGGAAGAATTGACGCGGTCGAAACCCGAAAAGGTATATCAGTTATACTTGATTTTGTCCGGATTGGCGATCGCGGCCCTATGTTTGAAAGGCTGGGAGATATTTTCTCAGATGACGAGTTTGTTTTAAGGATAAAAATAAGGAGGTTTTTTACATGAAATTGGTCTGGAACGCCGTGAGGGGCAAGACACGGAACCTAATTCAGGATGAAAGAGGTGATTTGGTCGCGACGCTGGGATGGATGGCGGTAACGGTGGTGATCTTGGTATTGGTTCACGGATTGATTACAGGGTGGCTGCCCGGATTTGTCAATCAGATTTTCTCCAGTATGGACAGCCTGATTTGACCGGCAAAGCCATGATGATTTTCCGTGACAAAAGGGGGAACGCCATTATAACAGGCTTGTACACGGCGTTGATCATAGCCGTATGTTTCTGTGTGGGAATCGATGTGGCGGGTTACGGATCCCTGGCCTGGAAACTCAGGAACGCGTGTACGGAGACGCTGGCGCTGATGAAGATTGAGAACGGACTGGACGCGGGCATCCGTCAAAAATTCGAGGAGTTCCTGGACGTACAGGGCGTCGATCCCGGACAGGTAACGGTGACGGGCACTTCCAAACTGGTTCAGCGGGGAGATTTGGTGGAAATACGCGCGGAAACCGTCTATTCGCTGAAGGCGCTGCGCCCGCTGGGCCATGAGCTGAGCGCGCCGGTTCAGGTGACTCTGCGGGGGCTTGCGCAGGATTATGTACGGAGGTAGGGGATGAGAGCGATTGCCTGGATGATGGCGGTGCTGGTGCTTGTGACATTGACGCTGGACATTACCTTGGTATGGTCCGCCCGGAATCAGTTGAGTCAGGCGGCCGAACTGGCCTTGGACGGCGCTTTTGTGGAAGGGTTGAATCCGGAGGACCTATTCAGGGGAAAAAGCTACTTGGATGAGCGCGCGGGGCGTGAAGCCGCGTCGCGGCTGGCCGCCGAAAACATCCGGCCGGAGCTTCGAAAGACGTTAGAGTTTCAGGTTGATTTTGAGCAGGATGGCAATCGCCCTCGGGCGATTGCCGTCATCCAGGCGTATGTTGAAGTGGTTTCCACCAAAATGCTGGGCTTGAGGGGAATTCCGGTCCGGATACACAAGACGCGGTACCATGTGAGCCGGTATAAATAAAAGGAAAGGGAAGGGGGACAAGGCAAAAATGAAGCGTTCTGGCGGGATTCAGAAGCCCTTTATGATCTATTTATGGACCGGGATCTGCTTCTGTGTTATATTCGCGGTCGCTTTTTTGGTCAATCAAAGTTATATCAAAAAGAACACGGACTTGGTCAAGGCGGCGGTCGCCACGCGGGATCTGGGGGTTTACGCGCCGGTTCAGCCGACGGATTTTAAACTGGCGGATGTCCCGGCTTTGTATGCGGGCGCCGATTATGTGGGGGATTTGGAGGATTTTTTCAAGGATCAATTTTGGTTCACAAAGGAATTGGGATTGGGTCAGGGGGATATTCTCAGGCCCACCCGGCTTTCTTCCCGGACTGAAGAAGACTCGGGTTTGCTGGCCATGATAGAGAAAGAGAAAAAGATGATGGTTTCCATTGAGACGACGCTGATTCAAAGCTGCGCGAACCTGGTTTTGCCGGGGGTGCGCGTCAACGCGGTGGTGTATATCCCAGGGAAGGAGGGTTATGAAGCTACGGAGGATCAGATGATCGGGCCGGATCAGGACGCGCGGCTGGCCGGTTTGCTGGTGGTGGATAAGAGAACCTCGGAAGGTAAGCCCATGGAAGAGAATACGGATTCCAAGCAAGAGGGGGTGCCCTACGCGATGACTGTTTTACTGGATCAAGATGAGATGGAACGCGCCGAGGCTTTGATTCAGTACGGGGAGAAAGGGAAGATATTTTTGTTGCCGGTAGGTTTTGAGGGAGAAATGTATCTCCGGTTTAATCAGGGAGGGATGACAAATACATAAGAAAATATTATTTGTGATGAGCCTGTTCTTGATGCTCTGCGTATGTTTTTTGCCTATGACGGCTTTAGAGGACATCCGGGTATACGTCGATGGTCAGCCGGTGTATTTCCCGGATCAGCCGCCCTCTGTGGTCAACGGCAGGACCCTGGTTCCGCTGCGTTTCGTGACGGAGGCGCTGGGGGCTCAGGTGGAGTGGATCGCGGAAGAAAATAGAATCAATATATATACAAATGAAAATAAAAAAGATCAAGTGATTCCGGAACCGATATTGACTGGCTGGTCTTCGACCAGCGAGGGCATCGGCGGAATTTATCTGGAGAACGCCGGTGAATTTGAGAATATGGAAGTGAAGGCGGAGAATCTGAGTTATCCGGAATTGGACAGAACCGTCGTGAGAACCGGGCCTGAAAGGCGGGCGGTCACTGTGAATTCTCAGGAATGGAAAGCTGTGGAAGGGAAGCCGATGTCCATAGTGACGTTTATGACGGCGAATACCGGGGAGAATTTGGTGTCGCCCAGAATCGAGATTCCTTTGGGAACGGTCGTTGAGTTTAAACTGACGTTTCGCAGGGGGGAAGCGCAGCGGGTGGCTTACGCGGCGCTGGTATACGGAGAAAACGACCATGTGGTGAAGGATGGGGTTCGGGTGCAGAAGGAGCGGTTTTGATTGAAAAAGAGACATTTGATCTTGGTTGTGTTTTTGCTGCTGAGCGCTTTCCCTCAGATCCTGCCGGGCGCGGACACGGGTGAGGTATGGGATCAGCGGTACCGCTACTATGAGGCGGAGGACAATCATTACGTGAATACCTGGTACCGGCAAAAACCGTCTGTCAGCGCGTTTCGCTTACAAATTTGGAGGGATGAGGCGCTCCTGAGCGAGACCCAGTCTCCGGCGACCAACCGGTATGAGTTCGAAAGCGGGGCCGAGGGGAGCCGGCCCCTGGATATAGGAGAAGCGGCGCGCGTACAGGCCCGGGAGGGGGATGAGATTCGAGTCTATGGGGTTCCTTATCCGGACATCCGGGCTTGGGACTGGCAGTGCTTTATGCCGGACCGTTCTGAGGAAAGGACGGTGTATTGGACGCAGACGCCCTTTGAATATGTGTCCGTTTTTGAGACCGCGGGGGAATACCGTTATTATTTAAGCACACATAACGGCTCGGATTGGTCCAGTTATGGGAATTACCGGGTCTTTAAGCCGAAGGAGGATACGGGCGCTTCCTTGGACTACTGGTGGTATTTCACGGAATTAATTGTGGATGTAGAGGAAGCGCCGCCGGATTTGGCGGTTTTGGAGCTGACGGCCGAAACCCCGGCGCCCGCGAAAAGCGTCCAGGAAGCGGTCGCCTGGATCCAGAACAAAGGGCATCAAGACGAAAACGCCCACATTCGGTACTATGCGGGCGGGATAAAGATATTGGAGGAGGACGCGGTGATTCAGGCCGGCGACATCATTGAGAGAGTGTTCCGGTTTGAAGTGCCGCCGGAAGGCGGGATTGAGCTGAAGGTGGAAGTAACGCCGCTGCCGGGGGAGATTCAGCTGGGTGATAACGTCAAACAAATCCGGGTGGAGACGGCGGAAGAGAAAAGTATCATCTCTGAATGCCCCTTTGGGAATTCAAACATATCGGACCGTTGGACGACCACATATGTGTGGACTGAAACCGTCGGGAGAAAGAAGCTCACAAAGAGAGCGGCCGTCCAATACAGTGAAAAACTGGAAATGAATGTTCAAATTAACACATACCAGGATATTGTAACAAATCCGAACCGAAACACGGATTCGGACTGGCAAAGCCGCGGATCCTGGGAGATCATTCCCTATTCCAGGGACAGGGGGCTGGACGCTAAAGAGGTGACCCGGGCAGGTTACGGATTTGAGGTAAAGGTCAAGACGGCCTACCAGACAGACTGGGAAACCAAGGCGCCGTCGAAAGCCCGGCCTTACGGGGGTGTCTATAAAGGGCCGGCGTCTGTCAAAGCCAGTTTTTATGATACCGGCGGAAAGAAGATAGATGAGGTTCTCCTGATTCCAACTCAGGGAAGCGCCGGAGACAGAGAGATCGTCTGGGAGCTTCCGGAGAAGGCGCATGTATTTATGGACGGCACTTCCATCAAGGAGCGCAAGCATTATGTGCCGCTGGATACGGCGGACGGCGGCTACCGGGTGAGAGTGACGTGCGAGCCTTGCGGGCGCAACCGGTTGAGTTTGTGCGCGCAGAAGGATGTGACCGTATACGGGGATTTGTATGACGACCTCTACACGCGTCCGGAAAAAGCGGGATGAAACCGCTGTGCTTTTTGGTCACGATCCTGTGGACTTCGGTTCAGGATTTGAGATTTCATAGAATTCCGAATCAGGCGGTATTGTTTGGGTTTGTAAGCGCGTTCTGTCTGGCTTGGGAACAGGGAGGGGGCGCGGCGTGTCTGGGGGCGCTGGGCGCCTCTCTGCTGGGATTCCTGATCCATTGGCCCGGGTACTGCCGGGGGGAATTGGGGGGAGGGGATGTGAAACTGTTTTCCGCTTATTGCGCGTTATCCGGATTATCCCATATGTCAAAACTGATTCCGGCCTATGGCATTTGTTTGGCGGCGCTGCTGCTGTTTGTGAAGATCCGGGGCGCCCGGACCGGGCGCGGCGCGGCGGCGCCTCTGGCGCCGTGGATGGCGGCGGCCGTGATTCTCTCTATGCTTTGACGGCAGAATATGGTACAATATAGCTAAGGCAGCTTTGTGAGAGGGAGAGCATAGAAGACATGGAGAGCGTGAGAAAAAAATACGTGCTGGTTTTGGCCGACGGAATGGCGGATACTCCGGTGGCGGCATTAAATGGCAAAACACCGATGCAGGCGGCGCATAAGCCTCATATGGATCAACTGGCAAAAAAAGGAGTCGTAGGGATGGTGAAAACCATCCCTGACGGCATGTCAACCGGCAGCGACACGGCCAACATGGCGGTCATGGGGTATGACCCCCGGAAATATTATACCGGCCGGTCTCCGTTTGAGGCTTACAGCATGGGGCTTCGTTTGGAGGACGCGGATGTTTCTTTCAGGTGTAATTTGGTGCATGTTTCTGAAGAAACGCCTTATGAGGAAAAAATCATGCTGGATCACAGCAGCGATGAAATCAGCACGGAGGAAGCCGCGGAGCTGATCCGGACAGTTCAGTCGGAACTGGGCGCGGAACGGATGCGTTTTTATCCGGGGGTCAGCTACCGGCATATCTTGCTTTGGAAAGACGCGCCCTGGGACTTTGAGTTTACGCCCCCCCATGATATTTTGGGCCGGAGGGTTGGGGACTATATGCCGAAAGGCGCCTATGGCGGGAAGTTTTGTCAAATGATCAAAGACAGTTACCGTTTCTTGGAGGCGCAGCCGGTGAACCGGAGAAGAAAAGAACGGGGGCTTTTGACCGCGAATTCCATTTGGATATGGGGAGAAGGCAAACGCCCGGCCATACAGAGCTTCAAGGAGAAGTACGGGCTGTCGGGCGCGGTGATTTCCGCGGTGGACTTAATCAAGGGCCTGGGCTTGTGCGCCGGGATGGACTCCATAGATGTGGAGGGCGTCACCGGGACTTATCGGACCAATTATAAGGGAAAGCTTCAGGCGGCGTTGGACGCGCTGGATTCAGGGAAGGATTTCGTGTACATCCACTTGGAGGGGCCGGACGAATGCGGCCACAGAGCTGAAACCGCGAATAAGGTCACCGCCATTGAGCGAATCGACGGGGAGATTGTCGGGCCCTTGATGGCGGCGCTGGATAAAAGCGGCGCGCCTTTCAGTCTCATGGTGACGCCGGATCATCCGACGCCGCTGAATCTGAGGACGCATACCAACAGCCCGGTTCCTTTCCTGATTTACGACAGCGAGAACCCAACAGAAAAGCCGCTCCAGGTCTTTGACGAGGAAGGCGCGGCGAAGACGGGGGTTTTTTATCCGGAGGGGTATCTTTTGATGGACGGTTTTTTGAAACATGCGTGACTACGGCGTGGTTTACGAAGAACAGGGCGGGCGGACAGTCAACCGTTATCAATGGCAGCTCTTCTTCCCGATCCTTTTGGCGGTGGTCGCTTTCACTCTGGTCAGCGGGGCCGGATTAAGTCCGGCGGTTTTGGGGGCGCGGCTTCTGCTGTACGGGGTCGCGGCGGGGGCTTATCTTTTCGCGATACGGCGGCAGAACAGAACGCAAACCTCTCTGTACCGGCTGACGAAAGAGGGCGTCTATGTCCGTCAGCTGGATAGGGCCAATAGAGTGGATATTGAGTATCAGATTGAGTATTCCGCGATTTTGTGGGCGGGCGCTTACGCGGATCAGACCTCTTTGAGACGTGTGCGTGAATGGTACGCGATGCGCGGCGCGGTCGGACCCGGAAGCGGAGCCGCCGCGCCCGGGCCCGGGATTCGGAGTACGCGCGGATGGCAGGGGATCGGCATTGTATTTGAAGAACAGGGCGAGATGATGACGCGGCATTTGGAAGTGTCCACGGTATTTTTTCAGTATTTGGAGAGGCAATTGAACTTGGTCCGGCATATTATTTAGAGAACCGTATTAGAATATGAACAGAGCCGGATATCATGGAAAGAGGTGTCAAGATGGATGTGAGACGGTCGGAAAAAGAATTTTGCCTTATATTGCCTGAGCCGCGCGTTGAAATATCGGGGGTTCATGTGGAGCCCGGCCAGATCGAATACGGTTTCGCTGACGGGCATATTCAATTTTGGGATCATTGGAAGATCCAAGTTATGTACCTGGCCGTCGGTGAAGATGGCGCGGCCGCGGAAAAACAGTTCCAGGAGACTGTTTTGTGGGAAGACCGGTTTTTGGCGGCTCAGCCGGACGGCGGCGCCTATCCGCCCGTATACCGAACCCTGCCTTATTGCGTTAGAATAGCCGCTTCGAAAGGGGCGGGAAGCGGCAGCCGGCTGTCCCTTTCCGTCGTGACTGTGACGGCGTTTGAGCCGGACAGGGAGAGATCATCCAAAGATCTGGTGCGAAACGCGCTGAAGCGATTGGGGATAGCGTAATGAAAACCTTTATCGGCGCGAGGGTGTTCAAAACCGCCATCGCTGTGCTGGTCAGCATATTATTGAGCGAGCGGCTCGGACTGGTTCCGGTCTTTGCCTCAACCTCCGCGTATCTGTCCATGAAGCCCTCTGTGGGACTGGCATGGAACAACGTCAAGGAACAATTGGGCATGCAATTGATCGCGTTCACTTTTTCAATTTTGTTCGGTTTGGTGATCGGGCCGGGTCCCATCGCCGTATTTATTTCTGTGATCGTCATCTTTCAAATCGCGATCCATTTTAAATGGACCAACAACATGAATATGGGCGTGGTGTCGGCGCTTTATATTTTATCCGCGCCGGCGACGGATTTTGTGCATCAGGTGCTTCTGCGCATCGCGGGAATTTCCCTTGGGATTTGTGTGGGCTTTGTCGTGAATGTGTTTATCGATCCGCCGGAATACCGCAGCGGGATGATTTCGCGCGGGCTGGATCTTGAGAATCTGCTGATGCGTTCCCTCCAGGACGCGGTTCACGCGTATATAAACCGCACGTCCATCGACCCGGATCAGCAAGCCTTGAGAAAGACGGAATTTAAAAAACTGTACAATGAAATGAATAAGAATTATAATTTATATAAGAACGACCGTTTCCCGCTGTTTGATTTGGGCAACAGTGAGGAAACGGATCTGGAAATCAGTTTTTTTCATGATTACCGGGACTATTTAAAGGGTGTCACGGACCGGATTCAGGATGTGTGGTCCTGGTCGGACGGACAAAAGAAACGGGGAGAGGAAGAGGAATATGAGGGCGCGGGGCAGTCGGACGAGCTGGAGCGGGTTTTGACCGTGCTGAGGGACGCGCTGGATATCGCCATAGAGAAAGACGGATTGCTCCAGGATAAGGTGCGTATCGGGACGGCGGTTCCGACGGAGCCGGTATCGGTTTGGAATAAAATAGACGAGGCGCTTCAAAGCTGGCATCTGGCGGCGAAGGACGACCGGGATACCCTTCATCAGCTGACGGAGATATCGATCATCACTCAAAAAATCCAATGGCTTATTTCCGCGGCGGACAGCCTGGTGCGGAAGCCGCCGGAGCACTTAGGCAATGTCATATGACAAAGTATTCAAACTGCGATTCGTAGTTTGGCGCAAATACCCGGTGGAGGGGGAGGATGCCGACCTTACGGCTCCGCGTTTTGAATTTCTACGGCTCAATTTGCTGCAAAAGCCAAACTCGCTCCGCTCAGACAGTGGCTTTTGCGGACGCAAATTTCGCCTAGAAATTCTAAAACGCTCCG
>JAISDM010000250.1 GCA_031264885.1 Peptococcaceae bacterium
CCGTCGGCAAAGGCGACTACATTTTTCCCCATTTGAGTCAAATATTCAAAAGTTTTCTTCGTTTGAAGAGAATTTACACCATAAATAATAATGTTCTCCATTTCACCGGTCCCTCTATAAGAATGAGCAATATTTCCGAAATTTCATTCCCCTTTGCTGATCTTTCCCATAATCTCCTCCGTATTGCCGTCCAAAACATCCAACGGATGGCTGACATCGTCAGGCGCGCAGCAAACGGAGCATCCACGCAGCTCCTCCTTCTCACCGCGCAGCAACCGAATACGGAACTGGCGCAGCGCCTCGTGATTCCACATCTCACTTAAAACCGAATCGTGTACATTCCCAAGCGACAGCGGCTTATAAATCGCGTCGCAGGGCTGCACACCGCCGTCCGGCCACACAGCCAGCGAGAAAAACGCCAGGGGGCACACCTTACGCGGCGCGTGAGCGTTGCCGTAACGGTCATACATATATGTACGCGTCCCGGCGGCGGCGGAAACGGGCACCGCGTGATATACCGGCTGGACATGCTCCACATACATACGGTCACACATGCCGTCAAAAATCCTGTAAAACGCCTCTTCCCCCTCTTCCGGCAGTGAGATATCCATGATTTTTATAAACAGTTCCATCCCCGGCTTCTTGCGCGTATAGAAATATTCCAGCCGCTCAAGAAAGCGGTCAAAGTCCAAGGCCACGCTACAGGTCTTGCGATACGCGTCCGAACTCAGCCCCTGGAGCGACACACGCAAATTCGTCAAGCCGGACGCGATCAATTCGTCCGTCAGCTCCCGCGTCAGCAAGCTGGCATTGGAAATAATCTCGATCCGCCGCGCGATTTTCGCTGCTGACGCCAGAGATATCATCTCCGGCAAGTCGCGGTTAAGCAATGGCTCACCGTGACCCATAAACGACAGAAGCTTATACGGCGCGAAGGATTTGCTTTGTTCAACGACGAGCGCCATCGTCTCAAGCCCCATGGACGACCTGTCCATCCCATAGGTTTTTTCCAAACCCGCCGTGCCCAAGCTTTGGGCGCAGTAGGAACATCTGAAATTGCAGCGATTTGTGGGGAACACATTCAGCGTGAACGGAGAGGCCAGCGGCGCCGCTTTTGCCAGCGGCACACGGTCCTCCGCGCCGGATATGGGTTTGATCACCGCCATCAATACATCCTCCGTTATTCTTCCCTTTATACAAATTCGGCTCAATATAGCTTAAACAGCCGTTCCCGGTATTCATCCAAATAATCGCCTTGCTGCATACCGTAATCGGGAACGGCGCATTTGGCGCAGACCGGGTTCTCTGAACGGCTGCGGATCAGCATCCGCAAGAAGCGCCCGCGCGTCTCACCGTTCCACATTTGGAACAAGTTCGCTTCCTTCACATTGCCATAGATCACAGGCGGCTCAATCGAACAGCATCCGGTCACATCCCCGTTTGGCAAGACCACCAGCATATAAAAAGGCATCGCGCAAATATGAACGTGTCTCGCCTGCCCCTCGCCATGTTTGGTATGACTCAGGCTGCCCCCCATCGCGCTGTGATCAATCTGTTCAATGAACGGAAACAGGTATTCCACCGCCGCCGTATGACACAAAGGGTCAAAAACCTCATGGAACCCTGCGGCGTCTTCCGGTTTTCGCAGCGCGATGTCCATGATTTTTATAAATACGTCCGTATGCTGTTTGTTGCGATAAAAATATGCCAGATTGGATAAAAAATCCCCAAAATCAAGCTTGACGGCGCAAACCCGCTCATAGTCCTCCGCGCTCAATCCCTGAAGCGACACACGCAAGCGATCCAGTCCCGCTTGGATCAATCTGTCCGATAATTCCAGCGTTAACAGCGAACCATTGGTCACGATTTCCACCCGTTTCGCCGCGTTCCGGCGTTTGGCGCAGCCAATCATTTCGTCTATGCGGGGATGGGTCAGCGGTTCGCCGTGTCCGGCAAAAATCATCGCTTCGGGACGCGCCGGAAACGCTCCAAGATCATCAACCGCTTTTTGGAAAATATCCAACGGCATCTGCTGTTTCTCAAATCCGATTTGTCTTTGCTGTTCACTGTCGAGGCATTGTACACAATACTCACATCGGAAATTGCAATAATACGATGGAAATATATGCGCGGAAAACGGCGCGGCAAGCGGCAAATGATCTATAAGTGAGACACGAACCGGTTTTGACACAATGACCCTCCGATCTCGGTAGCGTACAGCACCGTTTCCATGGAACAAGAGCTATGGGTCCGCATGTAGAACGAATAGCCGGGATTCAACTCCGCCAACAACAGCGGGATTTCCCAATAGTCGCTGACATAGTGGTAAACGCATACGGCCAAGTCAGGTTTCGCGCGGCGAATCAGATTTTTCGCGCCGCAAAGGGCGTCTCGTTCCGCGCCTTCTATATCCATCTTGATCATCGTCGGCTCAAACGCGGTCAGCGCGTCGTCCAGCCGGATCATTTGCGCCGCCGCGCCGCCGCCGTCCGCTGTGACGCCGGAACCGTAATCCCCGGTTATGGACGTCATCCGATGATCGCTGCCAACCGCGCAGGGAAAGAGAAACAACTGTTTCAGCCGCCGCCTGCTCTTTGCCGCGACAGCGGAAAGCATGGCGAAAAGTTCGGTTTCCGGTTCAAAGCCAATATAAGTATCCACATCGCCGATGTTGTTTAACAGTTCTCGGAGCGTGTCCCCCGTATACGCTCCGCAGTCCACAAATCTGCCGTACCCCTTCGTCAGCGGGACATCTTCAGGGAAATATTGACGGCAATTCACGCTTTCCACACAGTCGGAATAGTCGCGTCTCATATGCGCCGCCACATTGCGTTCAAATATCTCCACACTGTGCGCGTCGCATAACAGCTTTTTCGCGGCGTGAATACGCTCGGTATGATGGCCGCGCCCACATTCGTATGAGTTCTTGTCAAAGGGTACTTCCGACGCGCGAATGGACTGGCCGTCGATGATCCGCGCGTGCCCTGCCTGTTTTAGGGCGCGAAACAATGATTCGCGGTTTTCTTTCGTCATGACAATCGACACAATCAGCGGCAATTCATATTCAATACATGGAGCGGATGGCTTAAATACCGGTACGCCCAACAGAGTCTGTCCGTCATAGGCGTTACGGTCAACATAACCGGCGACTTCAATCCCGCGCCGGGTCAGCATGCCGAACATCTGTCTCCCAAACGCTCCTGCTCCGTATAAATATACTTTTTCCAAGGATCAGCCCTCCTGGAATCGCGTCAGCATCTCTTCTCTGCAATCGTCCAGCCATTCGGCCGGGTCAGTGATACATACCACCGAAGAACACTCGGCGCAGGGCGCGAATGTCCTATAACCGCTCAGAAGATTAGCGCGCAGCAATTCCCCGCGTTTGTTTCCGTTCCAAATCTCGCTCAGATCCTGAGTATGAAGATTGCCCATCGAAAAACTGCCAGGCAATCCCGGCGTGGAACATGGAAATGTGTCGCCGTCGATGTTCACCTGCAAGAAATAATACATCACACCGCATACTTCACGGTACGCAAACGGCTCTCCGTTCATATTCAGGGAACGGTCGGCTTTTCCGCCATGGTCGCCCATCTGCTTCTCCATGACGACCAGGTGTTCCACATAAATCGCGTCGCAGATACTGCCAAACTTCTCGAAAAATGTCTCGCGCTCAGATTGGTTTTGTAAATTAGCGTCAATAATTTTAATAAAAACCTCCGTACTTTTTCGATGTTCGTATAAGTATCGGATATGGTTGATATATCGCTCCATGTCCACCGGTGTACCCGCTATTTCCCGATACCGCCCGCTTGTCAATCCCTGCACGGATATCTGTATACGATTGATGCCCGAATCTATAAGCTCATCGGCAAGTTTCGGCGTCAGCGCCACGGCATTCGTTATGATGTCGTTGCGGCCGCTGAAGCCGGCCTTTCGCAAACGGCGCGCCATTTCCCCCAGATTGGGATTCATCAGCGGCTCGCCCAGCCCCGAAAATGTAATCCGTTTGGGCTGCTCCGGGAAACACATCACGCCGTCAACAATCTTGTCCCACAGAGCCATATCCAGATGCGCGATGCTAAAACCGGTTTTGGCGAACTCCCCGTTTGCGTCGTCACGGGTCGAATGCATGCAATAGAAACATTTCAAGTTGCAGCAGCGGGTCGGTTCAACGTACATCCCAAAAGGCCCGGACAGCGGAATGACATCCCGTAAGTTTGTTCTTTTGATATCGTAAGAAGGTTTAATTTGCGCCATAGCCACTGTCCTCTTTAGATTGAAACTTTGATTGAAATCGCCGCGGTTTCTTGGGAAGCGCCGCCATTTCTTCACATACGGAATCAAATCGCCGCAAATTTTCATCCGCGTTAATCGATTGAATGACATAATTTCGGCCGGCTCTCCCGATTTTTTCACGCAGCCCCTCATTTTCATACAGACGTTTGACCAGCATGGCGTATTCTTTTGGATTCTCCGCGAGGAAACCGGATATCCCGTCCTCCAGCAGATACTTGCCGATGGGATAACGTGAAGTCACCGTCGGAATACCGGCGGCCAGCGCCTCGACTACCGCGTTCTCCGTTGTGGCGAATGTATCGGGTCGCAGCAGGTAGCCGAACACGTCAAAACTCAGCAGCAAACCCTGAACATCCTCCGTCCAGCCGACAAATTCCAAATACGGCGCCAACCCGCGTTTCACGGCGTCGCCGATCAATTCCCGCGACGCTTCTCCCGCAACGACCAAACGGCAGTCCGGGATTTCTTTGACGACCTCTTCACAGTAATCCAGATAATCCGGCGGCAATTTTTTGTATGTCGGCGTTCCGATAAAACCGATCGTAAATCTCTCGGCGCACTGAGTGTAACTGCTCTTATATCGCGCGCGCGCCGGATCGAAGTTTCCGAATCCGTGAATCAAATGAGCGCTGCTCCATCTGGGATTTTCCAATGAATAGGGCGTTGTCACCAGCAGTGCGTCGGCCTCCTCAACATAATGCTGCGGCAGAGGCGGATCGTTCAAACCGTTCTTATGCGCCCAGATCGCCATTCGGCACGGGATCTGCGGGAAACCCGCCAAGAGCGCGTCCGTCAGCCTGTGCCCCCACCAGCTGACGACGACCACATCCGCTTCCGCTAGGTGTGGATCCAAATCTCCGCCAAAACTTATTTCTACGCCGCGGCTTTTGGAATATTCAATATGATTCTGTTTTTGCGGCGTATCCAGCAGATATATACTGTGCGTATTGCGCCGATCCCCAGCGGCAAGCCCGCCGATCGCTTTTCCGGCGCCGGCGCCCATATGCGCCGCGATATGCAGAATACGTTTATTCTCCATGCCTCATTGCCCCCAAATCTTCCAGGGAGCTTCCCCGGTCTGCCAATAATCCTCCAGCAGCATCTTATCCCGCTGGGTATCCATACACTGCCAGAATCCGTCATGCTTGTACACCCCCCGCTTGCCTTCCGCGCTGAGTCTCTCCAATGGCGCCCGCTCCAGCACCGTACTGTCCCCGTCGATATAGCCGAATATCTCCGGCGCCACTGCCATGAAGCCCGCGTTGATCCAACCGCCGTCCTCCTTGGCCTTCTCCTGAAAGCCCACCACAGTGGCGTCCCGATCGTTGATCTTCAGCACACCGAACCGGCCTCCCGGCTGTACGGCGGAGATTGTCGCTGTTTTGCCGGATTTCTCATGCTGCGCGATCAGAGCCGGCAACGGGATGTCACTGACCCCGTCGCCGTATGTCAGCAGAAAGGTTTCATCCTCAATATATTTTTGAACGCGTTTGACGCGTCCCCCCGTCTCGGTGGTTAACCCGGTGTCCACCACCGTCACCTTCCAGGGTTCCGCCACGTTGTTATGCACAATCATCTTATTGTCGTCCGCGAAATCGAAGGTCACATCCGACCGGTGCAGGTAGTAGTCGGCAAAATATTCCTTGATTATGTATCCCTTGTATCCGCAGCAGATAATAAATTCCGTATAACCATAATGGGCGTAATATTTCATAATGTGCCACAATATCGGCGCCTCGCCGATCTCAATCATGGGCTTGGGCCGCAAGTGGCTCTCCTCGCTGATCCGGGTACCCAATCCCCCGGCCAAAATCACTACCTTCATTCCGTTCCTCCTTTCCCTGTAAAGGTCGTCATGTAATCTTCATAAATCAGCCGCAGCCCTTGGTCAAAGCTAATTTTCTCCCGGAACCCCAAGGACAGCAGCTTTGAATGATCCAACAGCTTCCGCGCCGCGCCGTCAGGTTTTGAGATATCAAAAACAACAAACCCCTTATAGCCCGCGATCTCCTTGATTTTTTCAGCCATTTCCGCTATTGTGAATTCATATCCGCCGGCCGCGTTAATCAACGCAGTCTCTTGATATCTGTTCATAATCAGCACAACAGCGTCCGCCAGATCATCCACGTACATAAACTGCCGCTTTGGTTCTCCGGTTCCCCAGAGTATGACCGATTCGCTTCCATCCTCTGCCGCGGCTGCGATTTTACGCAGTACGCCGGCCAAAACATGCCCGTTATCCGAATAATCGTCGCCTGCCCCATAGTAATTGGGAAGCGCCACAGGGACAAAACATACGCCGTATTGCCGGTTGTACGCCTGACACATCTCAATGCCGGCGGCCTTTGCCGTCGAATACGCAATGGATGTGGGCTCCATTTTGCCCTCCATAAAATAATCTTCCCGGATCGGCTGCCTGCTCTCCCGCGGGTAACCACAGCTTCCGGCCATAAAGAGCAGCTTTTTCACACCGTATTTGTACGCGCTGTGAATCACCGCGCATTGTATTTTCAGGTTGAGATAAATCAAATCCGCCGGATAGGCGACATTGTGGCAAATGCCGCCATGAGGCCCCGCAAAACAAAAAACATACTCCGGCCGTTCCTGCTTGAAAAAATCACCGACCTGTTTTTCGTCGGAAAGATCCATCTGTTCCTGATCCCGCAGAATGATATTTTCACAGCCCTCGCGCCGCAGCGCCCGTACAATCGCCGCGCCGACCATATCCTCATGCCGCGCCACATAGACGCGCGATGTCTTTTCCATCAATTTTATCTCTCACTTCTGACGCGGATTTATCACACAATGCCTAAACCCAGTAATACAAAAACTATTTTATTCAATCACATTTTTCATCTGAGTCTTCCATTTTCTCCATGATAAAAAATCGCTTTTTCTAAAAAAGAAAAACCGGTTTTCGTTCACTATAATTCTTGGCAACGCTTTTAAAAAACGGTAAAAAGTCAAAAATAGCCCCCACCATCCAAATTTGCGCACAACAATTGGCCATCGAGACGGCGCCATATGAATACTGACAATGGCGTCATTTTGCATCTGCACTAATTGGTCAGATTTCAAATCACCCACTTGCATTACTGCAACGCCATATCTCTTCAGCTTATTTAAATCATTGGTTAACAGAAGCAACCCATTGTTTCCTTCCATCGCCATTTTTGCGAGCTCTGTTCCAGGATATGGCGTCGCAATGCTCAAATTTGCTTGCTGGATATCTTTACTGAAGAAACGCAGAAAAGCAAGCGTTTCCCGTATTGAATCTATTGTTTCACCAGGCAGTCCAATCATACAAGAATTCAATGTCTCAATTCCAAATTTATTGGTTATTTGATTCGCTTCAATATAGCTGTACAGAGGCACATTTTTCTTCATAAGCAAACGTACATTTTCATTTGCGGATTCCAACCCAAAGCTCATTCTTCTCAAACCGGCGCGATACATTAATTCAACCAACGGTTCATCAATTAAATTGGCGCGTGTACTGCCTTCGAACGTAATATCAAGATTCTCCGATATAATTAAATCGCAAATTTTTTCGATGTGCTTTCTATCAAGCGTAAGAGTATCATCAAAGAAAAAGAAATGCTTAATTTCAAATTTATGAATCATCATTTTAATTAAATCCAATACGTACTGTGGAGAATGTCTGCGGATATAATACCCGGCAACCGGGGCGCAAAATATACACTGAAATGGACAGCCCCTTGTTGTCATAATGGCGCCCACTCTAACCCGGCCGCCTGATGTTCCTATCATGTAATCATTCATATCTAACAAGTGAAAAGCGGGAAACGGAAGACTGTCTAAATCCTCAATTGGCGCAGATGATCCTGTAAATCGAATATCTGAATTCCATCGATATAACAATCCTTTGATCATAGACGGTTCTGAATTTTGAGTTTGATACCATTCCATAAATTGCAGAAGACTCGTTTCGCTTTCCCCAACAAAACCAAAGTCTATACAATCCCGCATGGCTTCTTCTTTTTGTATACTCATATGAATTCCGCCAACCATAACTACAATTCCGGGATTTTTCTTTTTTATTTCACTCGCAATCTTTACAGCATTTTCAAAATATGGAGATGAGGCTGTTATTCCGAGAATATCCGGATGATCATTCAATATAGCTGCAATCAAATCATCAAAAGACATTTTTCGAGCTTGAGCATCTATAATATTTACAGAATACCCCTCTTTTTCAAGAATAGCAGCCAATGAACATAATCCTAACGGCGGAAATATTGCGGCTTTTCTCGAAAAATATCCCGATATGGAATTACTGTCAATCCAAGAAGGATAAACAAGCAGCAAATCTTTTCCGCTCATTGACATTTAACCCCCATTATAATCCTCTCCCTGATAATAGATGACCTGACTCCCCGTCGCTTCAAACTTGAACGGAACCTGCGTGAGGAAAGAGAGCCTGCGAATCAGTCCCGCCCTGTCCTCCGGCCGCACAAAGAACAGGAAAAATCCTCCGCCCCCCGCGCCCAGCAGCTTCCCGCCGATCGCCCCCGCTTCCCGGGCGATTCCATAAGTTTGATCCATTTCTTCGTTTGAAACCTGTTCGGATAACTGCTTTTTCTTCATCCACGTCTCATGGAGCAGCGCGCCGAATTCCGCAATATCGGTCCCTGTGTTCAGTATTTCAATCGCCTCGTCTACATAACGGGCAATCTCCTTCAATTCCCCCGTATGCCTCCCAATTTGTTTGATTTTCTCCGCTTCAATCTCCGCCGCGGAACGCTGTAAGCCCGTAAAGACCAATACCAGATGATCGTTCAGTTCTTTTACCCTTTGAACGGGCAGCGTCATCGGCGAAATCTCAAACGCGCCGTCTGTTTTAAAGACAATATGGTTCAGTCCGCCGTAAGCCGCCGCGATCTGATCCTGGGAACCGACGGCTTCCCTGATCAGATTCTGCTCAATATGAATGGCTTCCGACGCCAACCGCTCCGGCGACACCATCTTGCCTTCCAGACTGTAAAGCCCCTTTAAGAATCCAACGGTGAACGAAGAACTGGAGCCAATCCCCGATCTGGCCGGTATGTCCGTGTTGTAGTGCATATCCACCCCGGCGGTCATATGTTTGAATCTTAAAGTCTCCCGGATCGACGGATGTTCAATATCGTCAATGTCGTCCAGGATTTCACTTCTCGACCCATAAACGAACCGATTCCTGAACTCCCAGAAAGGCGGCATCTTCCGAAGCGTAATGTATAAGTATTTATCAATCGTCGTCGAAAGTACGCCGCCCCCGTTCCCTCTGTACCAGTCGGGAAGATCCGTGCCTCCGCCAAAAAAAGAAATCCTGAACGGGGTTCTTGTGATGACCATGGTCGTCTCCTAAAATTCGTATTCATAATGCCTTACTCGTCAAAAAATTCGCTTTCCGCCGCCGCGCAGAGCAAATGATAAATCGGCAGATGATATTCCTGCACCCGAAAAGCGTCTTCGGCCGGCGCCTTCACTACAACATGACAGAGACCGTCAAATTCAGATGGCGCGGAACCCGTCAGACCGATCACGGTCATATCCATGAAGCCGGCTGTCCGCATCGCCTGCAACACATTCGCGGAATGGCCCGACGTGCTGACCGCGACTAGCACATCCCCCGGCCGGCCGTATCCGTACACCTGCTGCGCGAAAACAAATTCCGAGCCAATGTCGTTGGCGCAGGCAGTCAGCAGCGCGGACTGGCCGGTCAAAGAGATCGCGGGCAGCGCTCCCTGCAAACGCGTGGCCAAGGTCTCCCCCGCACTGCCATAAAGCCGTTTAAACCGCGCCTTCTCTCCGTCGGGCAGCCCTCTTCTCCGCAAAAAGCCCTTCATCAATTCCCCGGCCATATGCTCGCAATCCGCCGCGCTTCCGCCATTGCCGCACAGCAGCGCCTTGCCCCTTTCCCTGTAGCATCCGATCAGCGTTTCACAGGCCCGCTCTATATCCGCCGCGCAAACGGCAAGGTCAGGGTTCACCTCATAGAAACGCTCCAACAGCTTCCGCGTGTTTTCATTCAGCGTCTCGCGTCCTGTTTGCAGTGCCCCGTCCCCCGGCTTCCTCACGCCGTCCCACCGGTCAAAGCCTCCCATGGCCGCCTCCGTCATACATTGGAATATGCCTTCTGCTTAATAATCCGATACGCCTTTCTCAATTCCTCAATCCCGTCGTCCAGCGTGTATTCCGGCTTCCAGCCCGCGGCCTCCAGCCTGGCATTGGATACCACATAATCACGCTTGTCCACATCGCTGCCTACCGCCGCCTCCATATACACAAAATCCGGGATGTGCGCCTGGATTACCTGACACAACTCTATTTTGGACAGATTCGCGGAAGACAACCCGCAATTATACGCCCGGCCCCGCATCGCCTCAAAATGATCCACCGCGTGCAGGAACGCCCGGGCGGCGTCCCTTACGTGTACATAATTGCGCTTGAAATGGCCTTCAAAGATCACAGCCGTCCGGTCAAACACCGCCCGGTACACAAAGTCATTGACCAGCAGATCCACCCGCATCCTGGGCGAAGCGCCAAAGACCGTGGCAAACCGAAACGACAGGGAATTTCCCGCCTCCAGCACTGCCTTCTCCGCCGCCACCTTGGTTTGTCCATACAACGAAATGGGATTGAACGGAGATTCCTCCGTGCAGAAGCTCTCCCCCGTCCCGACGCCATACCCGCTGTTGGAACATGGATAGATGATCCGCTGCCCCGGATCCCGCAGACGCGTCAGCATCTCGACGGCCTCCAGGTTAATGGTCCGCGCGGCGGTTTGATCCGCGTCGCACAGCGGGAAACCCACCATGGCCGCCAGCGGCAGAACATAATCCTGATCCTCCAGCGCGCGCTTCATGAGATTCTCATCCCGGACATCCCCGTGTACAATCTCCAGATCTGGATTGACGCAATGATCCAGCAGTGAACTCTGATTATAGTAAAAATTATCCACCACCTTCACTCGGTGCCCGGCGTTCAGCAGCAGAGGCACAAGCACAGATCCGATATATCCCGCGCCGCCCGTCACCAATATCCTTTTCCCCACAAACCCATCTCCTTTGCTCTCTATCCGGCGTATCCCATAAGATCGCCGACGCAATGTTCAAGATCCCGATAGCGCAAACAGCCTTCGGCTCCATATACGCCGTCCGGCGCGTTCTCGCCGATATATACCGGCCGGACCCCGGCAGTCAGCGCCGCCTGAATATCCCGCGCGCTGTCCCCGACCATGTAAGAATCGGCCAGCTTGATGTTGTATCTCTCCGCCGCCGCGTATAACATCCCCGGCTTCGGCTTGCGGCACGCGCAGTCTACCTTGTACTCGGCCCGCTCCCCGGCGAACCCCTTCTCCGGATGATGCGGACAAAAAAGCAGTCCGTCCAAATAAGCCCCTTCCTGCCCCAGCCGCATCTCCATATATTGATGTATCCGCGCAAGCTCCTCCATATCGCAGTCCCCCCGGGCGACGACCGGCTGATTCGTAATCACGACCGCAAGATACGCGCTCCGGTTGATCCGGGCAATCGCCCGGGCGGCGCCCGGCAGCAATTCCATGTCCCGCCAGCTTTTGATGAAACCCTTGTGAACGTTGACGACCCCGTCCCGGTCCAGAAAAATCGCCTTCTGAGGATTCCCTATATTCTTCGCGGCCGGGATTCCCGCGGCGGCGTCGCGGCAAGCCGCCTCATACCGCTCGGGCGTCCCGATGTCCCGGATGTATTCCGTGGTTCTGTAAGCATATACCCCGCCCCCCCGGAGCGCCGGCTTCAACACCTCCCTGTCGAGATCCAGCCTGACGGATCCGGATGGAGCCCAACCGCGAAACAGCGCCGGCGACAATACATGAATCCCGGCATTCACCAAGTTGTTATAGAATATTTTTGCCTCCTCCGCGTGGATCCAATCG
>JAISDM010000277.1 GCA_031264885.1 Peptococcaceae bacterium
GTCAGCAATGATTTTTATCTGAGAATTCCCTGGAATCTGACCGATTTGAACGGCATTTCCATTCACGCTGTGGCTCGGGCGGCCGTGGGGGCTTACATAGGGCCCACGCTTCTTGTTCATCAGAATTCGCAGACAGGCGTTCAGGATTGGAACGCGGTGCAAGCTTTCATCGGTTATGCCTCGGGTATACCGGCAAAGGTGTTCGGGGAGGCTTCCCTGAACCTGGACGGGGCTCTGCATAACATTCGTGTCAGAAAAAGTGTCGAGGGCGGCGGAACGGATCAGTTTGAGTTCAGGCTGACCAAGGGGGACGGCAGCCCGGTTCCGCTGACGGACAGTGTCAATATCATTTTTAATGTGGAGAAGACACTCTTGGACGGCGGTTCCGGTGTGTTTACATTGGGTAACGGAGAATACGCCGAAATCAGTCTGCTTCCTCCCGGTGTCTATACGGTGACGGAATCCGGCGGCAGTTACACGGCGGTGTACACTGTCGGTAACGCCGTGCCCGCGGGAGGTTCGGCGGCTTCCGTGATTCTGCCGGCGACGCAAGGGCTGGAATGGTATGAGGTTAATTTCACGAATACGCCGCTGCCGACGCCGACGCCGGAACCAACGCCGACGCCGGCGATGAGGGCGCTCAGAGTTCATAAGAGCGTCACCGGCGGCGACAGAGCGGGAGAATTCACGTTCAGTCTGACCGTCAAAGAGACCGGCGAGCCGGTTCCGCTGACAGAGGGAGTCAACATTGAGTTCAGCGGTTCCGGAAGGATACAGGAGAGCGAGACTGGCGCCTTTGTTCTGGAACACGGTGGCGTTGCCAACATCAGTCAGCTTTCTCCCGGCGCCTATACGGTAACGGAAACGGGCAGCGCCGATTTCACATTGTACTCGGTTGATTATGCGGGCGGGAATCCCGGTCTGGCGGCGAACGGACGGACGGCGGATATAAATTTATCCCAGGATCAGGAATGTGACGTCCGGTTTATGAATGTGATTTATCCGCCGCCGCCGACGGGACCGGCGCCCACACCTACACCGACGCCGGGCGCCGAGGAACCGACGCCTACGCCAACACCGGGCGCCGATGAACCAACACCCACGCCAACACCAGGCGTTGATGAACCAACACCCACGCCGGGAACCGGGGAACCCACACCTACGCCGACGCCGGGGGGCGAAATCCCTACGCCAACACCGGGAGGCGAAGAGCCCACACCGACGCCAGGGAGCGGAGAACCCACGCCGACGCCGGAGACGACGCCTACACCCACGCCGGGAAGCGAGGAGCCGACGCCCACACCCACAGAACCGGCCGAGCCGCCTGACGTCCATCTCATCATCAGTAAAAGCGTTACGAACGGCGACGGGACGGAACAGTTCGCGTTTACGCTGACCGATGACGGCGGCAACCCGGTTGATCTGCGCATAGGTGTCAATATTGATTTTAATGTGGCCGATAAAACCCTGCCGGACGACAGACCCGGCGTATTTACTCTGGGACGCCACGAAATCGTTTATATCAGTCAATTGCCTGTCGGCGTATATACAGTGACCGAGGATCGCGGCAGCGATCAAACCTGGTATGCGATTGAGTACGACAATTCGTCTGACGAGGCGGAGAATGGCCGAACCCGCGAGGCGGCGGTGAATTTACGCCAGGGACAGACCGCGCACGTCGGATTTATGAACGTGTTCATTCCGACTCCGCCGATGGGCCCGACGCCTACGCCGGAAGCCGGTGAACCGACGCCCACACCCACACCGGAGGCTGGGATTCCTACACCCACGCCGGGAGCCGTGACGCCGACGCCCACACCTACGCCCGCCGCCGGAACGCCGACACCGACGCCTGCGCCGGGAACCGGTGAACCCACACCCACACCCACGCCGGCGCCTTCGGGACCCGCGCCTTCGCCCACCGGCGTCCCGCCGATCCCTATGTCCGACGAGCCGCCGGCCATACCGCCGACTTCACCGGCTGTGACGCCCGCGCCGGAGAACCCGGTTCCGGCGGTTCCGACGCCGACGCCGTTTGTTCCGGTTGAACCGCAGACTCCGGCTGTTCCCACCGGCCCGGACAGTCCCCCCACATCCCCGGAACCCTCCGAGCCGGATCGTGTTCCGCCCGGCCCGGATCTGACGACCATGGGGTCTTTGGGCAATCCGATGGCGGCTGCGGGCTTGCCGAAAACGGGCGGGCCGCCGCCGGTATCCATACCCGCTTCAATGCTGAACATGCTGGCCGCTCCCGGAATGTACGCGGCGGTTCTGGTCGCGCTGATCCGCAGAAGGAATTCCAACAAGCGCAAATAATTAATGACATGCGATTCACGCTTTAGAGATTCGCGCGCATCAAAAACGGGCGGCAGAATGCCGCCCCTACATATGCGTCATACACGGTACCGGAGGGGAATTTTTTTGCGAATCCGCGGTTCCGCGTCATGTCTGTTCCGCGTATGCCAGGCGGCCTTCGCAGATGGTGTGGGTAACGCGCGCGCCCATATCGACCCCCGGCACGCCCCGAAAAACGGCGAAATTCGCGTCTTTGCCCGTTTCGATGGAGCCGGCGCGGTTCTCGACGCCCAGAATGACGGCGGGGTTGATGGTGATCATGCGCATGGCGCGTTCCACGGGGGTTCCCTGACGGACGGCTTCTTCCATATGATGGAGGAGGCCGTCCAGTCCGTAGATGGGGGTGTCGGTGGTCAGCGCCACGTTGACGCCCCGTTCGTCCAGCAGCTTGACGGCGCCGATGTCTGTGCGCCGGGATTCATAGAAGGAGCGCCGGCCGCCGATGGGGCCGTAGACTACGGCGCAGCCGCTGTCCGCGATTTCATCCAGATAGTTGAGGCTGCCCCAGGCGTGCTCAATCGTAAACCGGACGCCGAACTCCCGGACGATCTCGATGACGGACGCCATGTCGTTGTGGGTGCAGTGGACCCTAAGCGGGATCTCCCGTCTGAGAACCGGAATCATGGCCTCCAGCTTGTCGTCACGTATCTGTTCCCCGGTTTCTTTCTTTCTGAGATAATCCCTGGCGTTGTGGAGGGTTTCGGCAATCAGGAATGTGACGCCCATCCGGGAATCGGGCGCCATTCCCTTGTTTTGGTAAAACCCCTTGGGGTTTTCCCCGAGGGCTGCTTTCATACAAATGGCGTCCCGGATGGACATATCGGATACGTGGCTCCCCCAGGTTTTGGAAGCGAAGCCGATGCCGCACACGACGTTGAGGCTGCCTGGGATGATGCCCACGGTGGTCACTCCGTTTCTCACCGCGTAAGGGAAGAGCGCGCTGCCCGGATCGACGCCGTGGATGACGCGCATATGGGGGGTGATGGGATGGGTGCTTTCGGTGATGTTGTCCAGGCTCG
Source organism: Peptococcaceae bacterium (assembly GCA_031264885.1). Taxonomy (GTDB): domain Bacteria; phylum Bacillota; class Peptococcia; order DRI-13; family UBA5745; genus JAISDM01. The sequence continues at coordinate 3,375 of JAISDM010000277.1, forward strand.
ACCAGTCGTCCGGACCGTGGAATCCGATGTGCGTATGGCAGTCGATCAGTCCCGGCAGCACGTGCAGTCCGGTCAGATCCAGGCTGGGAGCGTCACAGGCTATGGCGGGGGCGATTTGCGCGATTTTGCCTTCTTCGCATAGGATGTCGCCCGGGAAGGGCCGCGGCGCGCTTTCCGTCTGAGGGTAAATCATGGCGTTTTTCAGCAGCAGCATGATTCCGCCTCCTCTCCTGCCCGGTAGACGGCGCGGCCGTCTATGACGGTTTCTACTACGCGGGCGTTTACCTGGGTCAGGGGATTGCCGTCGAAGACGACAAGATCGGCGTCCAGCCCGGGCGCCAGCGCGCCGACGCGGTGGCTGACGCCGTAAAGTCTGGCGGGATTGCCGCACATCATGTCCAGGAGGAGATTTTCGTCCGCGCCGCCCTGCGCCAATTTGGCGGCTGTCCAGAAATAGCACTCCCGGCCGCAAATCGTCGCGTCTCCGCTCAACAGGGCGATGGAAAAAGGCACGCCGCTTTTCGCTAAACCGACCAATGCCCCGAAGTCCGCCTCATGCCGCAGTATTGAGGAATAATGGCTGAATTCGCCCAACACCACTTGAGCGCCCGCGCGCCGGATGGCCTCGCCTGCCCTGGCCGCCTGATAGGCGAGGACAAAGGCCGGCTTTACGCTGCCGCCGGCCAGAACGTCCAGAACGCTCTCTATTTCGGCCGATGTTTCGGCGGCGACGACCAGGGGGATTTCGCCTTGGCGCACACTGTCCATAACCTGCCGGGTCCGGCGTCCGCGGTAGTCGTCCGGATAGTCTGTCCGCCCGATGGCGTCCTTGAGCAGGCACACCATGCCCATCCGGGTCCGGGGTCCGGCCTTCGGGCCGAACATCTGGCCTACCTCCCGGGTCACCGAGCCCTTGAGCGCGGCGTCCCGCCGTACCGTCATACGGTTCAGGTTTTTTCCGTAGGATTTGACCACCGCCACTGTTCCGCCAAGCACGTTCTGATTGCCCGGAGAAACGGCAATGGAGGTGACGCCTGATTTGTAAAGCTCCTGCCGGGTAATTTCGTCGGGGTCGATGGAATGCCAGATGTCCAGATGCGGAACCGACGGATCGCTGTTTTCGTTGAAATCCTTGGCGTGATAGGCCATATCGGTGGCGCCCGCAAAGTCTCCCGCGTCGATAAACCCGGGAAATACCTGCTTCCCCGAGAGATCCAGGGTTTCGCCGCCGCCGGCCTCCAGACCCTTCCCGACGGCCGCGATCTTGCCGTTTTCTATTCGGATGTCGCAATCAGGGATGGTTTCGCCTGTTCCGGTGTGAACCAGGGCGTTTCTAAGCAGCATCGTGTATAACGCTCCTTTCTTGATGTGTTCTTTTGGGGGCGCCGTTTCATACGCCGGCGATTCGCAGCAGGACGGCCATAACGGCGCCCATGAGGAGTAATATCGGGCCTGCGATGGAGAGGACGGCCAGAATCATGGCGGCGATGTCTTTCCATGTGGCTTGCGGCGGCGGCTGTGTGTCTCCCGGTAAAAGCTCTTCCGGCAAAAACGCTTCCGGCGCGCCGCGATTCTCAGTCACTTGATTCTCAGGCGCCCGATCCCGAAGCGTCCGATTCTCAGTCACTCGATCCTCAGGCGCCCGATCCCCGGCGCTGCGGTCCTCAATCTCTCGATCCCGAAGCGCCCGATCCCCAGTCGCCTGATCCCGGGCATCCCGATTCACAGTCTCTTGATCCCCGGCGTCCTGATCCAGGGCGCGCCGATTCTTGGCGTCCCGATCCGTCATACCAAGTGACAGGCGACTTGATGGCCCGGCTCAATCTCCCGGGGCAGGGGGATTTCCTCCCCGCACTGGGGGCGGGCTTCGGGGCAGCGGGTCCGGAATTTGCAGCCGCTGGGGGCGTTGGAGGGGGATGGGATGTCCCCTTCCAGAATGGCGCGTTTGGGCTTGACGGTGGGATCGGGTATCGGAATGGCCGACAGCAGGGACCGGGTGTAGGGATGCAGGGGATTCTCGAACAGCTGGCGCTTGCCGGCGGTCTCCACCAGGCTGCCCAGGTATATGACGCCGATCCGGCTGGAGATATGCTTGACGACGCTCAAATCGTGTGAGATGAACAGATAGGTCAGCTGATCCTGCGCCTGAAGCTCCATCAGCAGGTTGATCACCTGCGCCTGAACCGACACGTCGAGGGCCGAGACCGGTTCGTCGCAAACGATGAATTTGGGGTTGAGCGCCAGCGCCCGGGCGATGCCGATGCGCTGCCGCTGACCGCCGGAGAATTCATGGGGATAGCGGTGGATGTATTTGCGGCTGAGACCGCAGTGTTCCAACAGTTCCCCGACCCTTTTCTCAATTTCGGCGGGTGTGCCCATGTGGTGTTCTTTCATGCCGCAGGCAATCAACCGGAGTACGTTCATTTTGGGATTGAGGCTGCTGTAGGGATCCTGGAAGATGATCTGCATCTGGGTGCGCATTTTTTTCATCCCGGCTTTGGACAGAGCGAACACGTCTTTGTCCTCGAAGGTCACCCGGCCCGCCGTCGCCTCCTGGAGACGCAGAATGACGCGCCCGGCGGTGGATTTGCCGCAGCCGGACTCTCCGACGATACCGAAGGTCTCCCCCCGTTTGATCTCGAAGTCCAGTCCGTCCACCGCCTTGATCCAGGAGATGGGGCGCCCGAAGAAGTTTTTTCGCGCCGGAAAGTATTTTTTCAGTCCTTCCACTTTGAGTAATGCGCCGCTGCTCATGGGACGCCTCCTTCCTTTCCGTACAGCCAGCAGGCGACGCTCTGGACGCCGCTGATTTTATAGGTGTCGGGGAACCGGCCGGCGCAGACATCCATGGCGTTCCCGCATCGCGGATGGAAAGGGCAGCCTTCGGGCATTTCGTACAGGCTGGGCACGTTGCCGGGGATGGTGTGCAGTTTCTCCTGATCCTGAAGGATGTTGGGCTTGGAACGCATCAATCCGGCGGTGTAGGGGTGCCTGGGGTTCTTGAACAGTTCAAGCGCCGGAGCGTGTTCGACCACCTTCCCGGCGTACATGACCAAGATATCGTCGGCCATTTCGGCGATCACGCCCAGGTCGTGGGTGATGAGCATCATGGCCGTATTGAGCTTGTTCTTGATATCCCGCATCAGGTCCAGCACCTGCGCCTGAATGGTCACATCCAGGGCGGTGGTCGGCTCGTCGGCGATGAGCAGCTTGGGATTGCAGGCCAGGGACATGGCGATCATCACCCGCTGACGCATACCGCCCGAAAGCTGGTGGGGGTAGTTTTTCAGTATCCGTCCGGCGTCGGGAACCCTGGTCAGCTCAAGAAGCTCGGCGCTTTTTTGACGCGCTTCGTCTTTTGACGCTTTCTGATGGGTGATGATGGCCTCCCGAAGCTGGTAGCCAATGGTGAACACCGGGTTGAGGCTGGTCATGGGTTCCTGGAAGATCATGCTGATCTCATTGCCCCGGATCGCGGTCATCTGCCGCTCGGACAGGGGGACCAGATCCCTGCCCTCGAACAGGATTTGCCCGCCTGTGATCCGGCCGGCCTGGGGATCGACCAGCTTGAGGATCGACATGCTGGCGACGCTTTTGCCGCAGCCGGACTCACCCACAATGCCCAGGGTCTGTCCCTTATTCAAGGAGAAGCTGACGCCGTCCACCGCGCGCAGTTCCTGTTTTTTGACATAAAAGTAGGTTTTCAGATCCTTGACTTCCAACAATACGACATCCTCTAACATGGCGTCCTCCTACCTGTCCAGATTGGGATCCAGGGCGTCCCGCAGACCTTCGCCGATAAAATTGATAGACATCACGGTGAACAGGATGCACAGACCGGGGGAGATCCAGATCCACCAGTAGTTTTGCAGCACGAACATGTTCTGCGCGTCGGACAGCATGTTGCCCCAGCTTGGAATGGGGATCCGGATGCCCAGGCCCAGGTAACTGAGGGCCGATTCGGTCAGTATGGCGTTGGCGATGTTGAGGGTGACCGACACGATGATGGGGCCAAAGGCGTTGGGCAGCAAATGCTGGGTGATTTTTTTGATGTCCGAGATGCCCAGGGCGGTCGTCGCTTCCATAAATTCCCTTTCCCGGAGAGAGAGGATCTGGCTGCGCAGAAGCCGGGCGGAATCGGTCCACCACAAAATGCCCATGACGGCGACCGTCCCTCTGACGCTGGGCTCAAACAGCGCCATGACTGTGATGGCGATCATATAAAAGGGCAGGGAGGAAAAAACGTCCGCGACGCGCATGATGGCTATGTCCAGCCATTTGCCGTAAAAACCGGCGAGGGAGCCCGCGACGATGCCGATGGACGCCGAGATGGCCGACGACAGCACGCCTACCATCAGGGAGATACGCCCCGCGTAGAGCAGGCGGGTAAAAACGTCTCTGCCCATGGGGTCGGTTCCCAACAGGTTCCGGGCGGAAGGCGGCGCGTAACGCTGGGCCATGTTGTAGCTGTCCCGGTCGTGGGGGGTGAGGATGGGCGCGAGCAGCGCCGCCGCGGTAAACAGAAGGATGACGGCCAGACCGACTATGGCCATTTTGTTTTTGAAAAAACGGTTCATGGCGAGGCGCAAAGGATTGCGGTTCTCTTCTTTCGCGCTGTCCGTAATGATCCCTCCCCCGGGCGGTCTTTGACCGCGAGTGGATAGTGGGTAGTGGTTAGTTGTATTTGATTCGTGGGTCTACCAGGACGAGCATGGCGTCTGCTATGAGCTGTCCCAGCAGTACGAGAAAGGCGGTGAAGATGTTGACGCCCATGAGCAGGAAGTAATCACGGGCCATAATCGCTCCGTATATCAGCCGGCCGAGCCCCGGCCAGCTGAAGATGTTCTCCGTAATCAGGGAGCCGGAGAATATGGTGGCCAGAGAGGAGCCGAGGATGGTGACAATGGGGATCAGACCGTTGCGCAGGGCGTGGCGGTAGACGACGATTCGCTGTACCAGGCCCTTGCTCCGGGCGGTGCGGATATAATCCTGCTTGATGACGTCGGAGATGCTGGACCGGACGTACCGGGTGTAGCTGGCCATGTTGATGAAGGCGAGGACGCTGACCGGCATGACGAAGTGTTTGAGGCGGTCGGCGAGCATCGCCGCGCCGGTAAACATGTTCCCTGGAGTTTGCACGCCTGCCGCGGGAAGGATCTGAAGATCGACGGCAAAGAGCTTAATCAGGAGGAACCCGAAGAAGAAGCTGGGGATGGACAGTCCCACGAAGGCGACGGAGGTAAATATATAGTCAAAGGCCGAGTTTTTCTTAACCGCGGATGTGACGCCGATGGGGACGGCCAGCAGCATGCTGATGGCCATAGCGGCAAAAACCAAAGCAAAGGTGTTCCACAGCCGTTCCCGGATAAGATCGAGTACCGGGCGCTTAAACTGGATGGATTCCCCGAAGTCGCCGCGCAATACCAGATTCCGGATGTAGATGCCGTATTGAACGATGATGGGCTTGTCCAGGCCGATGGCTGCTTTTTTGGCGTCCAGCTGTTCCTGGGTCATGCCGGGAATGTTGGTGTACATGGCGTCGATGGGATCCCCCGGGGCCAGGTGGATCAGGAAAAAAAACGCGATGCTGATGATGAACAACACCATAATGGAGATGAGGATCCGCCGCGCGAAATATTTGAACAAACCGTCGCCCCCCTTTGCGTTCGGAGTAAGGAGTAAGGATCAGTCTGGGGCGGCAGAACGCCGCTCCTACTGGATGATTTCCATGTGAGCGATGTTGTAGGTCCAGTTGATGAAGGTGTCCGTAATCAGGCCCTTGACCCGTTTGTTGTTTACCCATACGTTGGTGTAGTCGTTCATAAAGAGGATGGGCATGTCTTCGTTGAGCAGAAGGTATGCCCGCTGGAACAGATCGTTGGCTTCTTCCTCGCTTTTGGCGTTTTTGGCGGCCTCTACCAGCCGGTCAAACTCCGGGTTGTCGTAATAGCCGTCGTTGTTGACCGAGTCCTTGCGCAGCAGGGTGGTGGCGACGTACGGATCCGGGGTCATGGTCCAGGCATAGCCGAACATCTGGGTCGTGGGGTTGGTTTTGACCAGATCCATATAAGTCGCCCAGTCGTAGTAGCTGGGAATCAACTCGACGCCTATGAGCTTGCAGTCTTCCACCAGCATGGCGGTTTTCATGCTGTCGTTGGCGTTCTCGGCAATGCCGGTATAATCCACTGTCAGCTTCTGGCCGTTTTTGTAGCGCCAGCCGTCGGAACCGAGGGTCCAGCCGGCTTCGTCGAGGAGTTCCCCGGCTTTTTCGGGGCTGTATTCGTATTTGTTAAAGAGGGACTCGTCGGGATAAGCGGGGCTGTTTCTGGGGGCCATCGCGTAGGTCAGGGCGCTGCGGCCGCCGGTGTAGGTTTCGATGAACAGCGCCCGGTTAAAACCGTAGGCCAGCGCCTGGCGAACCCGGATGTCGCTCATCACGGGGTCGGTGACGCGGAATTTGATGAAGGCAAAGGTGGAGCCCTGGAAGGAAACGACGTTCAGGTGAGCGGCGTTATTGCCCTGAATCTGGCCCAGATCTTCGTCGATGTTGCGGATTTCCGCCAGATCCGCCGAACCGTTGATCAGGCTGGGAATGTTGCTGTCGTTGCTGATACATTGATAGATCACTTTGTCGATTTTGGGCTCGGTCTGCCAATAACCGGCGTTTTTGTCTAACTCAATATACTGGTCGGGGACATACTGGTTAAACACATAGGGGCCTGTCCCCACGGGGGTCAGGTTGAGGGCGGAGAAATCGCTGTAGTTCGCTTTCCCGTAATACGCTCTGGGCAGAATGTAGCCGTAACTGGCGAAGGTGTGCAGGTTGCTCATGGTCATATCGTCGTAGTACAGGGTGATCTTATAGGGGTCGCCGCTGCCGGCGGGGTTGTAGACGACGGGCAGGGGGTCGTCCGGCGGCTCGGTGTACAGCACGATTCCCTCGATGATATCCGCCTCGCCGTTTTTGAAGGCTTCGGCGCCCTTGATATTGTTGTAGTACGGGAATTGGGTGCCGTCATACTGGGGATCGAAGATCATGCGCAGTGTGAAGGCCACGTCCTCGGCGGTCAGCTCGCCCAGGCCGTTATGGATCTGGATGCCCGGACGGAGATTGAACTCGATCACGCCGGCGTCCATATCCATGGTATAGGATTGGGCCATTTTTTCCTGGAAGGCCATGGTTCCGGGCTCATACTGGATCAGGCGGTCGAAGACCAGGCCGCAGATGTAGTCGTCGTAGGTGGCGGTGAACAGAATTCCGTTAAAGATGCCGGGGGGAGAGATTTGGGCGTAGGTGAAGACATTTCCCCGGCCGGCGGCGGGATTCCCGGCCAACTCGGCGGGCTGCGCCGCGCTCTCCGCCGTTCCGGCGGCGGTGTTTCCGCCGGCCGCGCTGTCCGCGTTGTTTGCATTGTTCGCGCCCCCGCCGCACGCGGTCACAACAAGGCATATTGCCATCAAGAGTGACAAAAGTATAAACGTTCTTTTCCTCATCTTTTCCGTTCTCCCTTCGAAGTGATATTCTTTCTCCACATTTATAATGTATAGTATACCAGATTTTTTACAATCTGAATATATTGGGAATAATTTTACTGCGATTCGTAGTTTGGCATTATTTAGTGAAACGCACCTGAGCAAATACGGGCGGATCCGGATTTCGGGCGGCAGGATGCCGCCCCTACGGTACGGGGACCGAGGCGCCTTGTGGGGGCGGCATCCTGCCGCCCGTCCCTGACAGACGCGAATTTCCAAATTATGAATTGAAGATAATTTTACTTTTGCGCGTTCCTTTGCTATAGTATCCTTAGGGTGAGCGAAACAGTGAGCGAAGCAAACCCTGCAAGTTCCAGGGGAGGGGCGCGGCGGAGTGAGAGATTTATTCATCAGAGAAATAGCCTTGCGGCGGCCATTTCCAAACGATGACTACCCCTTTGATCTGCCGGTGGTCAAACACTTGGAGCGGCTGACGCTGACGAGTCCCGTGACGTTTTTGGCGGGGGAAAACGGCGCGGGCAAATCCACTTTGCTGGAAGCGGTCGCGGTCAATTTTGGGTTTAACGCTGAAGGCGGCTCGAAGAATTTCCATTTTTCCACGGCGGAGACTCATTCGGTATTGAGCGGCTATACGGTTCTCGCCAAGGGCGTTCGCCGTCCTGAGGACGGGTTTTTTCTGCGCGCGGAGAGTTTTTATAATTTGGCGACGGAGATAGAGAGGATCGAGGCGTTCAGACCTTATGGGGGGCGGTCGCTGCACGCGCAGTCTCACGGGGAGAGCTTCATCGCGCTGATGACGCACCGGTTCTGGGGCAACGGTCTTTACTTGATGGACGAGCCGGAAGCGGCGCTTTCGCCTACGGGGCAGCTGGCTGTGCTGCGCTTGTTATCGGATTTGGTGAAGAGCGGCTCGCAATGTGTGATCTCTTCTCATTCGCCGATATTGATGGCGTTCCCCGGGGCGCAGATTTTTGTGATCGGCGAGACGGGGATCCGGGAAACTCCTTATGAAGAAACGGAGCATTATCAGGTGACCAAGCAGTTTTTGAACGCGCCGGAACAGATGCTGCGGGAATTGTTCCGGGATTGACGGGGGGTTGAGACGCGGGCAGTTTGCCATATTGTCAAACGGCGATTTTTTTCTTTGCCGGTGTTTCTTTAACGTCGTAACATGGGCGCGGTGAGAACGTTGATTTATTCGTACTTTTATCATATAATGCATAAGAGGTGAGAAGGATGGACTCCCAAGAAAAGTATGAATACTGGCTTGATACCGCGCAATATGATCTTGACACGGCGACTG
>JAISDM010000016.1 GCA_031264885.1 Peptococcaceae bacterium
TGCCATTTATATATGAAATTTATATATGAAATCGGGGCTTGTGTCAATGTGAATTTCGCGGCGGCAGGGAACCACCCGTTCGTAATTTGGAAATGCGCGTCTGTCAAGGACGGGCCAGACTGTCCGAAAACGCACCCTAAACATTCCCAACACATAACATATGGGGTAATTCGATTGGATTCACACACTATATACGGTGCTAACGATGCGATTTTTGATGTTTTCGGACGGTCTGGGGCGGCAGAATGCCGCCCCTACGATATCGTGAATGATGTGTCTGTAGGGGCGGCATTCTGCCGCCCGCCTTTGGCAGGGGGATTTTTTTGTACTCGAAATTTTGCCGCCGGCGCGTTATAATGAATTATTGAACGAGTCCTAAGACGGGGAGGCGCTATGGCGCTGTCGAGACGGCTGCGCGCCGTTGCGGATATGGTTCCGGAGGGTTTGACGCTGGCGGATATCGGGACGGATCACGGGCTGCTTTTGTGTCAATTGGTCAAAACGGGCCGGATTCCATATGGCATTGGCGTGGAATTGAATATGGGACCTTTCAGGCGGGCACAGGCGGCGGTCCGTGAATCCGGGCTGGAATCCCGTGTGGAAATACGGCAGGGGAACGGATTGGGGCCGCTGAAGCCGGGGGAAGCGGCGGTTGTGGCCGCCGCGGGCATGGGAGGCGGATCCATCCGGGGCATCCTTGAAGCGGCCGGATGGATTCGGCAGCTGCAATGCCTGATCCTGCAGCCGATGACGGAGGTGGCGGAGGTCCGCTATTGGCTGTCCGGGCATGGCTGGAAAATCATTGAGGAAGACGCGGTTAAAGAGGGCGGAAAGTATTATCAGATCATAAAGGCGGCGCCCGGGCCGGCGGAGGAATTATCCCCGGCGGAGGCGCATTACGGGCCTGTGCTTATTGAGAAGCGGCACCCTTTGCTGAGGGAAATGGCGGCAAAAGATTTTAGAGTTTTGCAGGGAATCTTGGAACAAATGGCGAATGCGTCATATATGGATGAAGGAAAAAGCGAGAACTTCATGAAAAGTCAGCATCGGCAAAAAGCGCTGTGGATGGAGGATTTCATGGAATGGCTGTAAGTTCGGGAAAAATCGTCAAGGTCATGGAGGCGTTCGCGCCGGCGGCTTTGGCTTTGGAAAGGGATCCCATCGGACTTCAGATGGGTTCGCCGGAGCAGGAGATTCATACGGTTTTGGTCAGCCTGGAACTCAACGAGACCGTTTTGGAGGAGGCCGTACAGTCCCAGGCTCAGATGATTCTGGTGCATCACACGCCGCTGTTTGTTCCTGTTAAGAATCTCAGGGAGGACAAGATGCCGGGCCGGATGCTGGCGAGGATGCTCAGACACCGGATGTGCCTGTATTGTGCGCATACCAACCTGGATGTTGTGATGGGCGGGGTCAACGACACGCTTGCGGGCCGCCTGGGCCTTGAAGAGGTTCAGATACTTTGCGTCACTTATCGGGAGAAATTGACCAAGCTGGTGGTGTATGTCCCGTGGGAGCATGTGGAAGCGGTGCGCAGGGCTATGGCGGAGGCCGGCGCGGGCTGGATCGGCGACTATTCCGACTGTGCTTTCATGGTGGAAGGATACGGATTTTTTCGGCCGGGCAAGGGGACGCGTCCATACATCGGTCAGGAGGAACAACTGGAGAAGGTCCGCGAGGCGCGGATTGAAACGGTGATGCCGGAGGCCAAGGCGCCTCAGGTGGTGAACGCGATGATGGAGGCGCATCCTTATGAAGAAGTGGCCTATGATCTGTATTCTTTGAATAATCAGGGCAAAAAAAGCGGCATGGGCCGGATCGGGGTTTTGCCGGAACCTATGGCGTATAAGGATTTCGCGTCGCTGGCGGCGCGGCAGTTGTCCGTCCGCGGGCTGCGCTGTACCGGGGATCCTGACGCCAAAGTAAGGCGCGTCGCTTTGTGCGGGGGAAGCGGGGCTTTCTTGATTGAAGAAGCCAAGAACCACGGCGCGGACGTGTTTCTCACGGCGGATGTGAAGCATCATGAGGCGCAGGACGCTTTGGACGCGGGTTTGTTCGTGATCGACGCGGGTCATTTTTCCACGGAGCAGCCCGTGGTTGAAATAACGGCGAAGCATATCAGGGAAGCTTTGCCGGAACTGCAAGTGATTGAATCCAAAATCAATACGGATCCTTTCTGGTACGTGAAAGAATAGGCGGAACGCCTGTTCTTTCGCTGTATTCGGCGGGAACTTTTCACGAGGAGGAGCCTATGGGGGAAGGAAAATTTCTTTTGGAATTGAGCTCGATTCAGGCGAAGAAAGACGCGTTGGATCCCAAACGGGTGCTGAGTGAGGATTTTAAGGCCATCAAGGGGCTAAAAAGACAGATTGAAAGCATGGAGGCCATGCTGGAAGGCGAGAAGGAATTGCGGGCCTCCCGCATGAAATCCATCGCGGCGCTGGAAGCGGAGATGGGGGGCAAGGAGCAGTATCTGCGCCAGGGAGAGACGCGCTTGTATGAATCCAAGGGGCATTCCCTGAGGGAGCTGCTGGGCATCCAGCAGGCGATTGTGGCGGCGGAAGCGGATTTGCGCGCCGGGGAGGATACCTACCTGAGTTTGCTGAACGAGTTGGAGGGGATGGGAAAAGAGCGGGAAAAAACGGAAGCCGCGTCCAAAGAGCTTAAAAAGACGTACAATCAAAAAGTGCGGGATTTCAAGCTTAAGAAGCGGGATCTGGAACTTCAGATCAAGGCGCTGGAAGCGGGGGAGGAATCAATTCGAAAGGAACTGTCCGAGAAGACGCTGAATTTATATGACAGCGTTTTGAAACGGGTGGGACAAGCGCCGGTGGCGACGGTGTGGAAGCAGACGTGTCAGGGCTGCCATATTGGAATTTCCGATCAGCAGATCCGCAAGATCCAATTCGGGGAGCGATTGTACTGCTGTGAGAATTGCGAAAGGATTTTGATCATGCCGGAGTGATTGGGATGTGTGGGGTGTCAGGGCAGATTAAATTCGCTTTTGGGGAATTGGATTTCTACCGCGGCGCCTTGCCCCGCTTCCGAGGCAATGGAGACCGCCAAACCCAGCTTCGTACACAGTTTTTTGCATAAATACAGGCCGAATCCGGTGGACCGCCCGAAGCGCCGGCCGTTTTCGCCGGTAAACCCTTTGTCGAAGACCCGCGGGATATCTTTTTCCGGGATTCCGACGCCGTCGTCCCGGATGAAAAGAGAAACGCTCTGGGGATGCGGCACACCCCGAAACTCCAGGTGGGTTCCGCCGTATTTTACGGAATTATCCATGATTTGGCGCAGAATAAAGACGACCCATTTCGCGTCGGTAAATACCGTCCAGTCCAGTTCCAGCGCGGTTATTTTGACCTTGTTGGCGATCAGATACACGGCGTTGTTTCTGAGCGCGCCGCCGACCAGATCCGATAAAGGAACCGCTTTAATGATGTAGTCTTTCTCCACGCTGCCGCTGCGGGAATAGAAAAGGACCTGTTCCGCCAAAAACTCAATTTTGTCCAGCTCGGTCAGAATCTCCTGATTGTGGGTGTTCTCGCAGATCAACTTCGTCCCGGCGATGGGGGTTTTGATCTCGTGAACCCACATTTCAATATATTCACGGTATTCCAGGGAAGCAAGGCGGTGTTTCCCGATCTCGCCGCTCATGGATTTGGCTGTGCGCCGCAGGGTATCGTACAGGATTTGGCCGTCGAAGAAGTCCGGCCGGTCTATCATTTCCGGCAAAAAGCGTTTTTCCTCAAGCTGATCCAGCAGGTTTTGCAGCTTGGTGTAATACTGTTTTTTTGTAAAAAACTCCGGAAGCAGGGCCGCCAGGCCGCCGAAGAAGAACAGGCCGGGAATGAAGACGACAAAGTAAGGCCGGGGCTTGACTACGTAAAGCAGCAGCATAAAGAAAACGGACAAAAAAAGATTCGTAAGGATGAATCCCAGCTTGCTCCGCGTGAAATCGCCGATTTTCATAAGGAATAACCCTGCCCCCTTCGGGTCTTGAGCTTCTCACCCGCGCCGATTTGGCCGAGCTTTCTCCTGAGGCGGTTGATGTTCACCGTCAGGGTGTTCTCGTCCACGAAGTCGTCCGACTGCCAAAGGGTGTTCATGATTTCGTCTCTTGGGATGATGCCGCCCTTGCCGGCCATCAGCAATTGCAGGATGCGCGCCTCGTTTTTGGTTAACTCGACGCTTTGTTCCATGTAACTGGCGGCGCTTTTTCCCAAATCCAGGGCGAGCCCGCCGAAGCGGAGCAGGTTCGGCGCTTCCGTGTCGTAAGCGCGTTTAAGCAAGGCGGCGATTTTGGCGATCAGGATGTGGGTGTTATACGGCTTTGTCACAAAATGATCCGCGCCTAGATTCAGGCTCATCAGCTCATCCATTTCGCTGTCCCTGCTGGTGACGACGATGATGGGAACGCCGGAGCGGCCGCGGAGTTCCCGGCAGATATGGAATCCGTCATAAACGGGCAGGTTCAGGTCGAGCAGAACCAAATGCGGGTTTGCGGACAGGACAAACTCGACGATGTTGTTGAAATCGTCCGTGGCAGTTGCGGAATATCCGAATTTTTGGAGCAGGGATCTCAATTCTTTCCGAATGACCGGGTCATCTTCGACGATCAGAATATTGTACACGGGATTCTCCTGTGGGCAAAAGCGTGTTCAAAATGTATGCGGAGGCGGGGAGAGCGTTGTAAGGGCAAGATTTTGATATGGAAGCCAACGACCCTAACGCAAAGCGTTATACACACGCTGAGATAGTGGAGCGCATGAATAAACGGCACGAGGCGCACAGCCGTGTATAATGTTGTATGATTACAATCCACAGAATTCTACGCGGGATGCGAGATATTCCGAACGTATCGCAACTATCCCAGGAATAGCGCGCAGTTGATCTATTTCACGTCGTTATGACGCTTGTTCCAATGGCACGCCAGGAGGGGTTCGAACCCCCGACCCACGGCTTAGAAGATGCGTTTCCTATTTCTCACGGAGTACACTGGGAACATCTGCTATGCACCTGAATCCCTTTCCGAATGCGGATTAGACCGTACCAATTTCTTTTGTAGTATCCTTGAATACCACCTTTATGTCTGCTGTGTATTCCTGCTTTGTTAGCAGACCGTTTGCCATATTAGGCTGTTGCTCAGATAAAGAAGTTGGTATATCCACCCATATTATCAAGTTATTTGGCAATTTAAAAGCGTCAATAAATAACCGGGCATTTGAGCAGGAATCAGTATCTCTCCAAGATCACCCTGATTCAACCGATGCCATCTCCCCATTGGAGGAGATTTTTTCTAACCATGCGTCGTTGTGCGGCAACGTGACAAACTTCCAACCTTGTTCTTCAAGTCCCGAGCGTTGGGCTTTCATGTACTTGCTCAGCCCGTCTATTCCGCCATGTTTTTCGAGTAGCAGTTCACGGTTCTTCCTGACATCTTCAACAATGTCAGCACCAGCGTAATTCATTTTATTCCCTCCCGTCTAAACCCAACAATGCCTCCGGCGTTACCAACAGCGGAACGGAAAGATTCCACTGATTGTTGTATTCCTGGATTTTCACAAAGGTGTGAATTCCCAGATGGGTACAGTTCCAAGTGAGCATGTAATCCATATTGGCGAGGACACTGACCGCCAGGTGATAACAATCAATCTTGGCTCGGTCAGGTATGCCGAGCAGTTTCTGATATGCGTCAGATAATGTGGTCATTTCATCTGTTACAGGGATGACTGGCAAGCCTCTCAAAAATTCAATGCGGCGGGCGGCGGCTTGAACATCGCCCAGCAAACATTCATTGATGACGAATTGGCTGATGTAGAGTTCGTATTTTAGCCTTTCCGATTCCCAAAAGGCTAAGGTAGCAGCTTGCATTCCAGCGGTTATTGTATCACGGCTTGGTCTGCTGGTAGCGAAGCTGGGAATCGTGGTTTCTACGTACATTTTCTTCATTTTATTCTCTCCAAATCCCGAGTATGATAACCATATTGCCATTACCATAATACATCAAAAACCCTGCTGTGACAATTGCCATATGTGATAAATATAGAGGACTTGATTCATGGCTTGATTCATGGCTTGATTCATGGGCAAATTCATGATTCATGCCTTACAGACGCCTCATCTTTGAGGCGTCTTTTTTTATGTTGTTTTATTTGTTGAACATATGTATACAGAATCAATAACATTGGATACACAGTAAAAATCTATGCGGCTAGCGGCCGTTGATCTCACAAATTGCAAACAAACTGTCCATCAATTGTTGGCAGATCCACGCAGCATTGCATCCCAGTCGGAGGGCAGCTCGATCTTTTTACTTACTGGGTATCCTATAAATCCGTTCTGGGCGCAGACAAGGGTATGATCCCTGGCGGGGTCGCCGCTTACAGCGATCTGTAAATCATCGGGATCGGAGACCATCTGGACATACCGGTTCGGATCCGCGGACGTGCCCAGCTGTTCAGGCCAGCTCCCGTCTTCGATGCCCTTTTGGAACCGCGCGATTTCCTTCCCGCTCATATCAGCCGGCTTCAGCTTCGCGTTCTCATAGAGATACCGCTTGATTTTTTCCTTGGTATAGCCAGCCTTCGCCAACTCTTTCACCACGAGCGGCGTGAGTATGATCAAAGGTCGCGTCTTTTGGCCCCGGAAGAAGAACTGAATGAAAAGATGATTATCAGCCATACGCTTTGCGATGTTTTCCAGTGTGCCTTCGGCAGTGGGCATACCGGACTCGATCAGCTGAGTCCGCTCCGTGACGGAAGTCAGAGTGACGACATTATCCCCGGTCTTGAAGCCCCGATCAGCGCTCAATGGCTGCCAGCCGGCCTCGGCAATCGCGTCCTCGTTTTCCGCCAAAACAATTCTGAAGTTATCTCCAAAGCAGCCTTTATCCGCTTTATGAGGCAAAAATCCGCACACATTCCGTATGTACATACGCAGGAAACGGCCGATGCTGGTATTCGCCTGAAATCCGGGGCGAAGAATTCCCTGGGTATAGTTAAACTCCAAATCCTTAATGATCTTGCCATTTATGATAATCAACGTTTCCGTTCCAGGCGTCTGCCCCAGATGCTCCTGGCCAAAATCCGGGTCGCACAGCCCTTCGACAATGGCGATCAGTACAGGCATATATTCCGGGCGGCAGCCGCTCATCACGCCGTTTACGGCAATGTTCCAAATTGTCGCCTCACGGTTATCCGGCTTCAAGACCCCGACGACCGAACCCGCGGGGCGCGCCGTAAACCGCAGGAATTTCTCCACCTCTTCAATCACCGGCGGAATGACAGGCAGACCGTCGCTCCACTCGCGCATATAATAAAAGTCGTTGACCTCCTTGAGATTACCGGAAAAAACGATATCTCTCATCCCCGGCTCCTTCACCGGCTTCGCGTCCGCCGGCTGCACAGTCAGAGCCTTGACAACCTGGTCGGTCATAACCTCGGCCGCGTTCTTATAAATCTCTTCATCCGTAAAGAAATTGACATGTCCCGGATGAACCGCGTAGGGCAAATTGGGATATCCTTCGCCCGCCGCATTGAAGCCGCCCGCCGTTTGGAAACCGTCACAACAAAGTGTCACGGTGGGAATCCCTAACTTCTCAACCAAAATGCTGGTTCGGGTCACGGCGGCGATACAGCTGCCGCAGCAGCCGACGCCGCAGATTACGGCGTCTACGCCAAAGCTCTTCAGCTTCCCGGGGAGATCGGCCAATACCTCATGCTCCTTGCCCCCGTGAATTTCACCAAACTCCTTCCAGCTTATGAAACGGATCCCGGGATACCGTCTCCCCAACTCCGCTTCAAATCCCTCGCACATGACATCACCTTTGAAAACCCAATCCCATAACTCCGCTACGACCTTGCCCTCCAGCGTATCCAGGCGCTTCGCGAGTTTAGCGCCTGTTATGGTGGACTTTCCGCGGGGCCATACAACATCATACACATTGGCGTCTTTCATGGAACATTCCTCCTCTACATTTTGAATTTACACACAGTGGATTGTTTATTTCACACTATCATAAAAACAAAATATAAGGAACTTTCTTTGAGATTACCCCAACCGGCGTTAACCGTCGGTTTACGCGCGGTTTATAAGTAAAGCGAGCCAGGCTCGGCTCGCTTTTTTTATGCGTTCTCTTGGGGATACATGTCGTAAACAACATTGAGAAGCGCCATAACTACCGGAGACGGCGATTTGCGATGGAGAATGACCCCCACCGGCATAAGATCGGTCTCAAGCGGGACGGCGGCGAGCGAATTCAACATATTCACAAAAGACGCTTTGGTGATAAAAACACCATTGTTATAACAAATGCCCATAATGCTTTGCAGGTCATTGCTCGGAAGGGTCTCCAGCTTCAGATGATCACAACATTTGTTCAGCTGTTCCAAAAGATCGGTGTTTTTCCACAATACTCCCACATGCTGACCGGATAAATCTTCCAACCGGATCGTCTGCTTTTTGGCCAGCGGATGATTTGGCAGGAAAAGGCACTTGTAGGGCATGGGAAAAAGCACGGTATACCGTATATCGGGGCGGTCCAGCATTGGATGATAGGTGCATTCGGCCACATCCGCCCGATCATGGAGTATATCTTCAACAAGATTGCCGCTTGCCTGCAATTTTATTTTAACCCCAGGAAATTTACGGGAGAATTCATTGAACACGTTGTCCAGCAGCAGATGTGGATGGGAAGGCGTTATAATGCGAACAGTCTGGTTTTGGAGCGCAAGTTCCCGGCCCCTTTGGGCAGCGGCTTCCATTTCGGCGATTGATTTCCTGGCGGCGTTACAGAACAACTCGCCGGCGGGGGTCAGGGAGATACCCTGATGCGTGCGCACGAACAAAGTGAAGCCGAGCTCCTTCTCAAGGGAGTCGATCTGCTTCTTAACGGCCGGCTTTGAAAGATACAACGCTTCCCCGGCCTGGCTGAAACTGCCGCGCTCCGCTGTTGTAATCAGAGATTTGAGCTGCTGACTGTTCATAAACGCTCCTTTTGATTCTCTCCTCAATTCCTCTTCCGCGATCCGCGGTTTAGAAATTGGGAATTGGCAGGTCCATATAAAACTCAATGATGCTCTGCCGCATAAACGCCTGAGAAGCGTTCTTTGTGTCATTCTTTCGCCAATAAAGAGAGATCGGCAATTCAATATCAAAATTCTCAACAGGCAGAATGACCAGATCATCGTCGGCAGGCAGGTTGTACACCACCATAAGTCCAAGGCACCTGTTGGAACGGATGGCCTTGATCATATCGGCGGAATCGCGGCCCAAAAATGTAATTCGGGGATTAAATCCGACAGACTGGGGCAGATCCTTGGCGAGACTAATCAGCGAGTGCGACACGCCGGTAGTTGAGCAGAAGGAGTGACGGTTCAAGTCACTCTTCGTAACCGTTTTCGCGTCCGCGAGCGGGTGTGCCTTATTGGCCACGACCGCCAGCTTATGATAACGGAGGAGCGCCCGGTCAATGCTCATATTGTTTGACCGGCCCAGCGTAATCACCAGGTCACAGTTATTGTTAACCAACTCATATTCCCAATTTTCCGGTATATTCTCCACCTTTAAATTCAGGCCCCGGGACAGCAAAAGATTAATCAGTTGGGAATTCGCCGGGGAAATAGAGCATGCCAGACGAACGAAATTCACCGATCTCTGCTTCAACTCTTCCATTTCGTTCATACACGAATCCATAATATTTTCGACGGCGGTAACGCCCCGCAGAAAAATTTCGCCGTACTCATTTAACTGAATCCCCCGGCCGGTGCGGTCAAACAGCTGAAAGCCGATCTCCGCCTCCAGTCTGCGGATTGACGCTGAAAGCGAAGGCTGAGTAATGTTGAGCTGCTGGGCCGCTTTGGTCATATGCCGGGTACGGGCTACGACGGCAAAATATTTTAAAGTGGCAATATCCATAGGATCAGACCCCCTGATAAGGATCGGTTTACTCGTTGAGTTTCTCTCTTCACATGAATTTTGTTCTATTTTCTATTATAGCATATGTATTTGTAAGGGCCAATCATTTTGACAAATGATAGTCAAAACGTTATCAAATATACCATCGATAGTTATCGCCGTATAGTACCGAAAAAATGTCCTATTCGACTACACTGCGCGGTATACGGTATAATTTTGAGTAGGTTGTTTGGTATGGCGGCGCAACACACTTGAGCAAACCAATAAGATCATCAACGAAGAATCCCAGGCGACGAACGCCTATGAGACCGGCGAGGTTGATGTTCTGTCGCTGAACCCCACGGCGGATCTTGATTATCTCGCCGCCCTCCCCAACACCGCCCAGATTAGATTGGTCATGCCCACATGCACAATGATCCGCTTCAACATGAGTGAGAACTCCATAATGAACAACAAGGACGCCCGTTACGCAGTCATGTACGCAACGGACTTCAACGCCGTCAAAAACATCGCCTACGGCGGGTTGGGTACGGTTCCTCAATTTATCATTTCCGCTAACGGCGACGAAACGGAGCCCGAATTCCTCAACGCAACAACAATCTATTCCGATCTGGCAAACGGACCAAACTACGATCTTGCCAAAGAATACGCCGAGAAAGCCGGAATTGTCGGCAAGACCCTGACGATCATTAACGACAGTACCGCCGTGTTCCAAAGCAGCTGCGAAGTCCTTCAAGCCTGCCTCGGAAATATTGGCGTAAACCTTGAGATCGTAAACTATGACGCCGGCAGCTTCAAGGAAAAATACGCCAGCCCCGATGGCTGGGATATGTTCCCCTCCGAGCATTCGAACCCGACCAACGCCAGTTACCCTCTCGCCACGCGTATCATTACCGCCAACAAGCTGTGCTGGTCCGGCCCGGAATATGACGCGGTCAACGCCCAGGCAAAGGAAGTCGTCGGTACCTTTGATCCGGCGAAACGCAAAACTCTTATGGAAGACTTCCTGGTTGTATTGCAGGATTACTCTCCGGCGTATAACCTTCTTGACAACGTGAAGGTTTACACATACGACTCCCGGCTCCGGGGCGTTGAAATCTTCCGTATGCATGACTTCCTTATCAAGGACTGGTCGTGGGTTTAACGGATGTATCCAATTGAAGAGTCAATAAAGCAACGGCCACTGGTTGGTCACAGCCGGTGGCCACCGTTTTTTAGCTGCTTTATCGAAAGGGGTTATAAAGGATTTGAGCAAGTTCGTTATAAGACGGATACTTTGGATGATTCCTACACTTCTCTGTGTTGTGCTTCTGATCTTTGTCCTGTTCGAGATAACGCCTGGAGACCCCGCGCTGACAATTCTGCCGAGCGACTCCTGGACAGAGGAAAACATCGCGCGGGTTCATAAAGAGCTTGGATTGGACGACCCAATTCTCGTGCGCTATGTCCGTTATTTAGGCAACGCGGTACAAGGCGATCTCGGCACGAGTTATCTGACCAAAACCTCTGTAACCAATGAGATCGCTCAAAAGTTTCCCTATACAATGAAAATCACATTTATCAGCGTAATTATGGCCATCGTCGCCGGCATCCCATTTGGTGTAATCGCGGCAAAACACCAGTACACACTGACAGACAACATTTCCGTTTTTATATCTCTGTTGTTTGTGAGTATGCCAAATTTCTGGTTCGCGCTTCTGCTTGCGCGATTTTTCGGCGTCCAGCTGGGGTGGCTGCCGACGACCGGCGTCGAGACATGGACAGGGTACATATTACCGAGCGCCACAGTCGCCATTACTTCACTTGCGGCCATAACCCGTCAGACACGCTCAAGTATGCTTGAGCAAATCCGTCAGGATTATGTCGTCACCGCGCGCGCCAAGGGTCAGATCGAAGGAAAGGTTATCTACGGCCACGCGCTGAAAAACGCGCTGATCCCGATTATCACAGTCGTCGGTACAAATATTGCCAATCATCTTGGCGGAACATTGGTCGCGGAGACCATCTTCTCAATCCCCGGCCTTGCCAAGTACATGATTACCGGCCTGAACGGGCGTGATTACCCTGTCGTTCTGGGTTCAGTCCTTTTTATTTCGGCCGTGTTCTGTATCGTCATGATGGTCGTCGATATTATTTACGCCGTCGTTGACCCGCGTATCCGCATTCAGATGATGAAGAAGAACAATAGCGGCAGAAAAACCAAGGCCAGAAAGGAGGCTGCGGCAGCGTGAGTAGAGGAAAAAAACAATTACGTATATACGAAGTCTGGCGTCAGCTTCGGAAGAATAAATTCGCCATGGCCGGCATGGTGATCATCATTCTGCTGGCGCTTGTCACTATTTTCGCTGATCAGTTAGCGCCATACCACTTTGAGACGGCCGACTTTTCCGCCTCCTTCGCGAGGCCCTCCGCCGAGCATCCCCTCGGATGCGACAAACTTGGACGCGACACCTTGAGCCGCGTCATTTACGGCGCGAGAACGAGTCTGCAAATCGGTCTCGGCGCCACGGTGATCGCCACGGTCGTCGGCGTCGTACTCGGCGCCTTCTGCGGCTACTACGGCGGCTGGATCGACACAATTTTTATGCGCTTTCTCGATATCTTCCAGTCCATTCCAAATCTGCTGTTCAGTATCGTGCTTGCGGCATCGCTGGGCGTCGGCGTCAAAAACGCCATCATAGCCGTAGGCATAACATCCGCGCCGCTGTTCGCGCGTATGATACGGGGCAGCATTATGCAGATCCGCGGCAGTGAATACATTGAGGCGGCCCGGTCGATCAACGCGCGGGATCCCCGCGTTATTATCAAGCACATTATCCCCAACGCCATCTCTCCTGTCATCGTACAGATCACCATGAAGATCGGCAGCGCCATCATCTATGGCGCGACGCTCAGCTTCATCGGGCTCGGAGCCCAGCCGCCCACAGCCGAGTGGGGCGCGATGATTTCGGAGGCGAGAAATTACATCCGCAATTATCCGGCGCTTATTATGTATCCCGGCGCCGCCCTGATGATCTGCGTGCTGGCGTTCAATCTGTTTGGCGACGGTCTGCGTGACGCTCTCGATCCGCGTTTGAAGAACTAAGGAGGTGGCAGCGATGGAGAAAACGGCTCAGGCCGGCGAGGCTTTCTTAGATATCAAGGATCTCGTCGTTGAGTACCACACCGACGACGCGGTCATTCACGCCGTTAACGGTGTAAACCTGAAACTGGCAAAGGGCGAGACGCTCGGCCTCGTTGGTGAAACCGGCGCCGGGAAGACAAGCATCGCCAGAAGCATTCTGCGTATTCTGCCAGATCCGCCGGCCAAAATCATGAAAGGCGAAATTTGGTTCAACGGCGAGAATATACTGAAGCTCCCGGAAAAAAAAGTCCGCTCAATCCGCGGCGATAAAATCAGTATGATATTCCAGGACCCCATGACAGCCCTGAACCCGATTGAAACAGTAGGCAGCCAGATTTCCGAGGCAATCCGGCTGCATAACAGCATCTCAAGAGCCGACGCCAACAAACAGGCCGTACAAATGCTTGAGACGGTCGGCATCCCCGGCAAGCGTTTCACCAACTATCCTCTTGAGTTTTCAGGCGGGATGAAGCAGCGGGTGGTTATTGCCATGGCGCTGGCCTGCAAACCGGAACTGCTGCTGGCTGACGAGCCGACCACCGCGCTGGATGTCACCATCCAAGCACAGGTACTCGAAATGATGCGTGACCTGCAAAAAGACTTCGGCGCCTCCGTTATCCTGATCACACACGACCTCGGCATCGTGGCCGAAATGTGCGAGAAGGTCGCCATCATCTACGCCGGAGAGGTCGTTGAATACGGTACGGCGGAGGATATCTTTGACCACCGCGCGCATCCCTATACCGAAGGACTTTTCGGTTCTATCCCAACGATCCATACCAAAACAAAACGTTTAAATCCCATTCGGGGCATGATGCCCGACCCCGCCAATCTGCCGTCCTGCTGCCGGTTTGCCGGTCGCTGTCCGTACACCACAGACGAGTGTACAAGCAGCTATCCCGAGATGGTCGAATGCAAGTCCCAGCCACACACAGTACGTTGTGTACGCGCCAGGGTAAAGGAAGGGGGGAGCCAATGAGCGATATTCTCGAAGTACAAGAACTGAAAAAATACTTCCGGGTGGACGGCGGCAGCCAGCTTCACGCGGTAGACGGTGTCTCCTTCAAAATTGAAAAAGGACAAACCCTTGGCGTCGTCGGGGAGTCCGGCTGCGGTAAATCGACATTGGGCCGCGTCATTCTGCATCTGATCGAACCCTCCGGCGGGCAGATTTTCTTTGAAGGCAAGGATATCTCCAATCCTAACCGCAGCATGATCAATTACGTCCGGGAGAACATGCAGATCATTTTCCAAGACCCGTTTTCCTCGCTTAACCCGCGTATGAGCGTCAGCGAGACGATCATGGAGCCCATGATTATAAAGGGCGGGATCTCACGGTCCGACATGTACGAGAAAACATTGAAACTGATGGATACCGTCGGCCTCGCCCAGCGTTTTACGAATTCCTATCCCCATGAACTCGACGGCGGGCGCCGCCAGAGAATCGGCATTGCGCGCTCGCTCGCGCTTGACCCCAAGTTCATCGTCTGCGACGAGCCCGTCTCCGCGCTGGACGTCTCTATACAGGCACAGATATTGAACCTGCTGCTGGATCTGCAGGAGGAGCGGAACCTGAGCTATATCTTCATCACTCACGATCTGTCCGTTGTAAAATACATCTCCAACAACATCCTCGTCATGTACCTTGGGCAGATGGTCGAACTGGCGCCATCCGACGAGCTGTTTGAGAACCCGGCGCACCCCTACACAGAGGCGCTGCTTTCCGCCATCCCTGTCGCGGATATCCATGTAAAACACGAACGCCTCCAAATGAAGGGAGAACTGACGAGTCCGATCGATCCGAAGCCCGGCTGCCGCTTCATGGCCCGCTGCCCATATGCCGCGGAAAAATGCGCCGAGCCCCAGACACTGCAAAATATCTCCCCGGATCACCAGGTTTCCTGTTGGATGAAGCAATCCTAACGCGTAACCGCGTAAAAGACAAATAGAACGCTTCGTGTCTGTGGGTTTGCTGTAGACGGGATTTCTGCGTTCTTTCGCTTCAATCAGCGGGCTTCTTTCATCAGCTCCTTAATCTGTTCTTCCAATCGAAGTCTTTCTTCTCTTTCTCTAGCCAATTGTCTTTCTGCCTCCAGCGCCTTCTTTTCCGCCGCCGACGCTTTTTGTTTTTCTTCTAATGCTTTTTGTTTTTCTTCTTCTATAATCTCTTCCCAGATATCATTCAAATAACGCGTTTCTCCAATCATTTCCAATTCCTCCTTCGTATAATTTACTTCGTTTAACATGCCGTAAATCTTTTTAATCCAAGAAGGATCGCTGTCCTTCATTTCGCCGCCCAGAAACAATCGCTGCCACGGTTCCAAATCATCACTCACCGTCTTGGTATACTCGAAAAAACAAGAAACCGTCGATAGCCCAGGGAACACCAAGTCATGTTTTTTATCGTAAAACTCAAACATATGCACAGCGTCCTCATCTGACTTGATCAATCGATCGCCGATGATGTTCAAACTCAAAACCCGTTTCAGACCTTTGTATTTCTTTGCTCCAAAGTTTTTTACAAATCGGTCCGAAGTGTAAAAAAAGGATCGGGTCGCGAAAATATTCCTGGTTTGCATTTGCAGTTCCACAATGAAATCCCCCGCGTCAAACGCCGCGGATATGTCTTTGATGGTTTCCTTGATTTTTCGAACTTCACCGTCGCGCTCAAAATAAGAATGAAAGCTGTATGGATTTGAAATCACAATATCTTTGGCGTCTATGCCGAAGAAATCATGAATCGTGCCCCACAGAACTTCTTCGCTCTCGCCCGGTGTCGTCGTCGCTTTGCGAAACACAAGATCATTCGTGATCGACAAGCCTTTTTTCCTTTTTTCAGGTTCGGTTTCTTTCGCCATAATCAATACTCCCATCGTTTTCTCAATTGGTTTGACATCATGAATCCCCCATAAAGAAATGATAGCATAGAATTCTCCAAAAATAAATATCCGAAATTGACTTTGAGGCTTTGAGGGGGACGGATGCCGCCAAACGCAATGAATAATAAAAGGAGGCATACAATTTGAAAAAGAAACTTTTACGAAGAAACTTTCTCAAATACGGCGCAGCAATAGGAACGGTGGCTTTAGTTGCAGCGGTTTTAGCCGGTTGTGGTAGCGCGGTCACTCCATCCTCCGGCGCAGAATCATCTGCAGTCTCATCCTCCGGTACATCGGAATCATTGCCCTCGGTTCAGGCGACGGAACCCGGAGCAATAAAACAATCATATTATCGTGTCAGCGGCGCGAATATAATGCTCTACGAGCCGATTGAACCCGGAGAAAACGCAAAAATCCTGCTCGCCTCCATGCACGGCGGCCTGGGCCGGACTCTGGAGCAAAATTTCCTCAAAACCGTGGCTACGCTGGGATTTCGTACTATGTATTGTGTCCCAGACCACGCATCGTTTGTTGATCAGTTCAAAGATTTTGCGAACTGCATGACGTTTGCTCGGGAATATGATGGCGTCACAAAAATTATCCTGATGGGGCAGAGCCGCGGCGCCGCCGTAATGAGTGCCTACCAGAAAATTGCCGAGAATGGTGCAGATGTGTTTCAAGGGCCTGAGCGACGCCTACCCATTCCCGATATAGTGTGTTCCCCGGCTGACGGTCTCATGTTGCTTGACGCAAATTTTGGTTTTATGGTAATGCATGTCATGTCCATGAACCCCGCTCTCATTGAGGAAGGTAACGCGATGAAGGTAGACCCTGAGCTTGACGCATTGAACCCCGAAAATGGTTTTGGCGAAGAAGAGTGCCATTACACCGAGGAGTTCCGCCGCAAATTCCTAACAGCCCAAAGGTCACGCTATTACGAGCTGATGGATCTGGCAGAGGAGCGTTGGGGGCTGATCCAAAACGGAGAGGGTAATTTCTCGGATAACGAGCCGTTTATTGTGCCTGATTGCATTGGTACTAACAATTCGCCGAAGCTGTTTGCCGGTGATATAAGCTATTTCTCCCGAACCAAGGGGGCTTACGATCTCATCCATCCAGATGGCTCCATCACCAATGAAGTTATTCGGTGTCTGCGCCCAAACGAGAACAACCCCGCTTTCGCTGGCACCAAAGAGGCTGCCTTTGAGACAACCGTCAAGGACTTCTTTTGGATGGAGGTTAACATTACCGAAGACTATGACTACGGCGAGGATTATCTGACCGGCGTCGATTTTGAAAGCAGCTTCACCTGTTCCAGTGGCAATGTAAAGATGATATCCTGTCCGCTGCTACTGATGGGCCATACGGCCGGATACGAGTTCATTACTGCGGAGTGGTCCTACGAAAACGCAAACAGTGCTGATAAAACCATCGCGTTTACCGAAGGCGCCACGCACGGATGGTCTTCCATCGACAAGGACAAATATGGTGATACACTTCTAACCGAGGCCAAATATGTGGCCGACTGGATGACGGCGGAAGGGCGCTTTGTTGACTAAACTTCGTTCTTTGCTAATCCATTAAAGAATTACAAGATGCGTAACCGCGTAAAAGACAAATAGAATAACCGTCCCGGCCAGGCAGATGCGGCAGCGGTCGATATACTGCTGCCGTGTCTCCGGCCTTTTTTTGAAGTGCTTGCGCCATCCGGAATTCTCGTCCATTACCGCGGCGCCATCTGAATCCGGCTCTGAACCTCGTTTTCGCAGTGTGCTTAACCGGAAAAGGCTGAGGATCACGGTGACAGCGCCGAATCCCAGCCAACAGTAAAACGCAGAAAAACTGAGGTTTTGCCGGTACTTATCGGCGCCATAAACGCCGTATTTCAGCCAAGCCCCTGTCTCCCCGAAAGCCATGGCTATGGTCCCGCCTATCGTAATCCAAAAAAAGATTCGGCTGAGTTCAAGCAGGATAGACCCCTCGGCGCTTCGTGTAATCCTCTCCCGCTTTTTTTCAAGCGACCTGCGGAACACATCGTCGTCGCCCTTGCCAAAGCGTTGTAGTAGATTAAACATATTTACATCTGAGCTTCTTTCAGCATTTCATTCCAATGATCCGGGAGCTTGACCGCCTGGCTGGTGAGCTTGCCCATCGAGTAGTTCGACCGGAAGAACTGGCTGCGGTTACGGGTCGGATCCCCGACGACAATGACGACAATGTTGGCTTCTTTCCAGAACAGCGGCACCATACGCTTGGGGTCGTCGGATTCATACCATTCCGGATCAAGATTCCCCATCCCGACCTCTTCCTTTAAGCTGTAAGGCTGCCAATGATTAAACCGGGATACGTTCGTTTCGAAGTACTCGGCGGTAACCTTCGCGTGGGCGAGGATGTACTTTGTAATGGATTCTTTATCATACCCGCTCCCGGCAAGCAGCTTCGCGACGGCCGGGCTTAAGAACAGGACGTTGTTATCCTGATATCTGCGCATTGTCTGATAGGGTTCAGTCATCCTGGCTGCCCAGTCGGTCAGATAATCCAGATGCTGTTCCGCGGTGGAACCGTTCGTCTGCATCGGGTCGCTGCATACGCGGCCGGAAACGATCGTGACGACGTTTTCGCCTTTGTCGAAGCCCTGCGTCTCAGCGACTGTCTTGAAGCCGATTTCTTCACAGACTTGGTCATTCTCCGGGATAACCGGACGGAACATCTGTCCGTAGGTCGACATATCCGTCGAACCGATCTGGAACCCGGCGATGTTGCGCAGTATCAGGCGATAGAAGCGGCCTACCGTTACGTTCGGCATACAATCCGGACGCTGATGCCCGATTTTGTAGTTGAATTTAAGTTGATCACGAATGGGCCCGTTCAGCATGATCATCGCTTCCCACCCCGGAGTGGCGCCGGAGTCTTTGACGCTAAACTCAGGGGTCGCCATGATCTCGGCGATGGCGAGAAGCAGCGGGAAATATTCCGGATGACAGCCGGCCATAACACCGTTAACCGCGACTTTCCAAACAGTGCAGGAGGCCATGGACGGCTCCATAATGCCGATCACTTCCTCAGGATCGCGGTCCGTGAATTTCAGGAACTTCTCAATTTTTTCAACAGTCGGAGGGACAATCGGAAGACCGTCCGACCATTTCATTTCGTAGAAATAATCCTGGATCTCCTCGTTGCTTCCCTCAAAAATAATATCGCGGGAAGCCGGCCCTCTCTTTCTTTCCCTAGCCGTACTTTTGACAGGCGTTGTAAGGGCGGCGGCGATCTTCGGAACGACAGCGTCACGAATGTTTTTGCGGACGGTATCCGCCGAATCCAGCGCGATCGGGTTCGGATATTCCACGAAACGGGCGTCCGGGTAGCCGGCGCTCTTCGCGTTCTGTTTTGCCATGGGTGGGAAGCCCTTGCAGAGTATGCCGACAGCCGGAATGCCCTGCCGCTCGACCAACACAACGCCGCGCGCCACAGCGGGAGAGCAGGTACCGCAGCAGCCGTTGCCGACAATTACGGCGTCAATGCCGTTTTTCTTAAGCTGTTCCGGAAGAGCCGCCATCATCTCGGCTTCATAAGACGGATCATGGAAATTGCCGAAGGTCTTGTAGCCGACAAATTTAATGTCCGGATACATGGCTTTTAATTCTTCTTCAATCATCGGGAAGGTTTCATCGCCGCGGAACGCCCAGTTCCAAAGCTCGCCGATGGTTTTTCCGTTGAGATCGGGGATGGACGGAGAAACTGTTTTGTCTTTTGAGACAGATACCGCGGCTGGATAAACAACCTGAAGAACGCCACTCATAGTTCATACACTTCTTTCTTTGTTTATTACATTTTTATTATACTTTGAGTGGTTTTTTTGTCCAATTGAACATAAAACCCGTTTGATAGTTTAATGGCTATCAGTTGTTTTATCGATAGTTTATACTCTATATTTGGAGAGGCGGCTGCGGTCAGCTTCTCTATATGCGGTACAACCGCGTGGCATACTCATATATAAGCGCGTCCAGCCCCTCGCTCACGCCTTGGTAATGGCGCATTTCGCCGTCTTGGTCCAAGTACCCGAAGTCATCCCCGGCTGACGGCCAATAAGGCAGCCCCTCACCGTTAGGATCTCCCTTGCGGCAGAAATTCGCCCAATAGCCGCAGACGATGTCCGCCACCCGATAATCCAATTCCCGCCAGGGGCGGTTCGCCGGTACGCCGCCGGCAAGCGACCGGAAAGCATACCACTGGTCGCTGCCGTGAAACGCCAGCCGAAGGTCGGGGTTCATCTTTGGATCCGTCATATCTTCGGGGTGAACCGGGGGTATATGCGACCACAGGTAAGCGTATACGGACATGTTTGGGCGCAACTTCTTCATGTGCATACCGAACAGCCGGTGCAGCATCAAACTGCGGGCGCCGCTGGACTTCCCGTTGCCGGTCAGCCCCAGCGAGGCCAGCCGCCTGGCTTTCTTTGCCGCGTTTTCGTCCGTTACCTTCACGAGCGCCTCAAAATCATACTTATCGTACAAATCCCCCAGCATATAGCGAAAATGAGCGTAAAAATCAGCCGCGTTCCCGATGGATTTCTTTAGGGGATATCGCGTTTCCCCGTCTCCGTCGTGGTGCCCAAGGTAAAACACAGGGTCGCCCGGATCCGTAAAAACCAGCGCCTCCCCGTAGGTGGCGCCGCCCATAACGTCGATATCGTAATCCAGCTTCTCAAACGCCTCATAAAAAGAACCGTATGGAATATAGTCCCCGTCGCATACCATATCGCCTATGACATAATCCCGCGCCAAATCAAAGCTGAACACGCGCTCTGCCGGCAGCTTGCGCAGATCGTCCAGGGGCGTGTCCGCCGCGATGCCCAACTGTCCCAGGTAATCTGTCCCGAACCGCTCCGCCTCCGGCACGGTGGGGAATTTCATGAACCAACGGAAAACACTCTGGGCAATAACGCGCTTCACCCGTCCGCGGGCATAGGGGCACAGGGCGATGGCGTTGGATTTCCATGTGCCGCCCGACACGCCGCCCACGGTAATGTTGTTCGGATCGCCGCCAAATTGCTCAATATTCTCCGTTACCCAGTCCAGCGCGGCCAACTGATCCATTAGCCCATAGTTGCCGCTTTTCCCGCCCTGCTCGGCCGAAAGCTGCGGCAGCGCGATATAACCGAACGGGCCAAGGCGCTGCCCCACACTCACGGCCACAATGCCGCGTTTGGCGAGGCCGACGGGGTTGTTCTGCACTTCATAGGAAAACCCGGTGGTCAGACCGCCCCCATGAAACCAGATAAACACGGGCCGTTTCTCGCCGGGCCGCGCCGCGCCTGTGCAAACGTTCAGATACAGGCAGTCCTCGCTGATTGCCGGCGCCGCCGCGGATACCGTGTCGTCATCGCCCTTCACGTCGGCGGAATCCCGGCGGTGTACCCATTTCATATCCTGGTAGGCAGCCGGCGCAAACGAGTCACAGCTGCGCACCCCATCCCAAGGGGCAGGCGGCGCGGGCGGCGCCCACCTAAGCGGACCCACCGGCGGAGCGGCATATGGAATGCCCTTAAACAGCGTCAAACCGTCCGCGTCTTCCCCTGCCGAAACACCCCGCGTCTTCCCGTATATCGTTTTTACAATCCCAATCGGCATGGTCATCTCTCCTTAAACGGTACGTATTCATAGCCCGCGCAGACTCTTGATCAGCCCGGGTCCGGATTGAGGGCGGCAGAATGCCGCCCCTACGGTACATATTTATAGTTCGCGCAGACTCTTGATCAGCCCCGGATGGTCGGCTGCGAAGCGAACGGCCTGCTTGGCGGCGGGGTTCCGCGCCAATTCCTCCGCCGCGTATCCCATATCGGTAAAGTGCATGGACACCGGGTTTTCTTTAGTATAGGCCGGCCAAGGCTTCAACCCTTCCCCGTTCGGGTCGCCCGTCTTTGCGAAATTGGTCCAATAATCCACCATCGCTTCCGACAATTCCTTATCATACGCGGTGAAACCGCCGTTTCCCGCGTCAGCCGCTTCCACCATGCCCATCACATACCGGATCTCGCTGCCGTGAGGCGTAGGGTTCTGCAGTCCCCTTTGCCGGGCGGGGGGCTGGGTCCGTTCGAAGTGGTAGGTGAATATCGGCCTGCGTCCCGTGTCTGTCTGCCGAATTGCCCAGGAAACGCCTCTGGAATAGACGAACGCCGGAATCATCCTCTCGTCGGCCACTTCATGGCGCACGATTTTGATCCATCCGCTGTCGCCGCTGACAGACCCGGCAATCACCGGAATATCCGCACATTCGCCTTTCCATATCCCCACGCCGGGCGTAACCGTCAGGATGTCGCCGTCAATGTCCGGCTGGAACACCGATTTCTCCCAGGATTCCAGTTCCCCGGCAGTGGCGTCCCGCAGCATGTCGTTCACCTCGCCGGCGTCCTTTTTCATCAAATCATCCGCCGTCCAGCCGAGTCTGTCCATTCCCCGCCGGCAGACGCCGATTTTTTCATCCAACGGACGATAATTGTCGGAATCGGTCACGCCGCCGCCGGATTCCACGATCACCCGCCGCATCATGTGCCGCGCGCGGGGTGAACACATCAGCATGCGGGCGCTCATCCCGCCCGCGGAGAATCCGAACACCGTAATATTGTCCGCGTCCCCCCCGAATGCGCCGATGTTCCCGCGAACCCAGGAAAGAGCCGCTATCTGGTCCAGAAGCCCGTAGTTTCCCGTCGTCCCGTCCCGCGCTTTCAACGCGTCCAACGCAAGGAAGCCCAGCGCGCCCAAGCGGTAATTGACCGTGACCAAGATCACGCCCTTCCGCGCGAACGCCTCCCCGTCAAATTCCGGGGAAGTCCCGCATCCGGTAACAAACCCGCCCCCGTGGATCCAGAACATGACCGGGCAATTTCCCCTCTCGGATTCCCTCCCTGCCGGGCCGCCGCCCGTTTTCCCCGCCGCTCCCGCAGGCGCCCAGATATTCAGGTACAGGCAATCCTCACCGATCTCCCGGACGTCCGGGTCGCCGAAGGGTTTATGCTGCACCGCGGACGCGGAGAATTTATCACAAAGAAGCACCCCCGCCCATGGCAGCGGTCTTTGGGGCGGCGTGAACCGCAGCATGCCCACAGGCGGCCTGGCGTAGGGGATCCCCTTAAACACCGTGACATTCTCATCCCTCCCCGGCACACCCTTCAGCAAGCCATATTGTGTGGGAACTGTATCCATAGCCATAAGATTTCTCCTTCCGCGGACGAGTATGAGTTTAGGACTTGTGCAACTTATTATTGCACAAGTCCTTAGACGCTCAAGTTTAGACCCCCGCCGTTCCGGGGTTGGGCGCGCCTTCCCCGTTTGCCGCTTCATCCACAAACACTCGGACAGACGGGTTATCGGCGGGATCGCAGTAGTACATGTTTACGTCGAAAGCGCAAGGCACGGTCGTGACCTGGGAAAGCGCGATATTGCGGTACTCCCCGCTGACCACGGACTTGGGTACGATGGTCACGCCGTTTCCAAGGGAAACCATCAGCAAGGCGCTGTCCACATTTGGCACGGGGATCACATTGATCCGCCCGTTCGTATGTTTTTCCGCAAGTATGCGGTTCTGCGCGTACGGCCCCCAGAATTCGTCGTCAAAAGGCACAAACAGGTTTTCTTTTTCCAACTCTTTCAACTCGACAAACGGGGATTTTTGCAGCCGGCGGCCTGCCGGGAAAGCCACGAAGGCCGCCTGGCGAAAGGCTGCGGAGCATTTGATTTTATCCAACAGCTGCGTGTACGCGCAGGGGGACAGAAACACGTCGTTTTCGAGGATTTCGCGGGATGTGACCGGCCCCCGCGCCACGCTGAGCGACAGGGCGATCCCCCGGTACCGGGCGGAAAACCGATGGATGAAGTCCAATGTGCCGCGCCCCAGGGAGCTTCTCGTGCAGGCGATTTTGAGCGTTCCGCCATCGGTTTGCCCGCCGATTTTGATGCGGCTTTCCAGTTTCGCGCATTTTTGAATCAGCCGCGCCGCGTCAAGCGATAACTGCTTGCCCGCCTCCGTCAGGCACATGGCGCGCGTGCTGCGCACGAACAGCTTGAATCCCAATTCTTCCTCCATTTCAAGGATATGACGGCTCAACACAGACTGGGTGATGTAGAGTTTTTTTGCCGCCAAGCTGTAGCTGCGCGTGTCGGCAAGCACCAGGAACTCCTGCAGGCGGTTCGTGGTCATTCCCCGACCCTCCCCTCGCCCGCGGCAAGAAAGGCTTTGAGCGCGTCCGCGAACAATGCCGCTGCCTCATTGGCCGGCTCCTTCTGACAGTAAAACCGCATCATCGCCTCGCCGCCGTCGCATAGAGAAAGAGCCACCGAGTCCGGCGGGGCTGCCGCCAGAGACGCCAACGGGTACATGGCCAGCCCTTTTTCCACGGACACCAGGTATTTGAACCATGTCTTGTCCTGGACATCGCCGCACAGCGAATAGGATATTCCCGATTCTTCCAATATCGCCTCTTGCCGGCGGCGTATGGCGGGTTCCCGGGTCTCCGGGTAGAGTATAAACTGCTCCCCCTCCAGTTCCTTGACGGACACTTCCGTCCGCCCCGCCAGCGGATGGTCTTTAGGCACAAACACATACTGGTTCATCACACACACGTCCATGCCGCGTATCTGCGCTGTCTGCTGGGATTCTACGTAAAACGCGAAATACACGTCCACATCCCCCGCCTCCAGGCTGTCCATCACGCCATAGGCCGCGTCGTCGGTGAATTCCAGGTGCAGGCCGGGGTACATCCGGTTGAAACCGCGCAAAAACTGCCTCAGCGCCGGCGGCAGTTCCAGCCCCATCACCGCCAGTTTTAAACGCCTGTACGCGCCGAACGCCGTATCGGCCCCCCGGCGCGCGATCCGCTGGTAATCCTCCAGAAGCTCGCGGCACTCATCAAAAAAGCATCGCCCGTCCGCCGTCAATTCCACCCGATGGGCATTGCGCGCAAGCAGCCTGACCCCAAGGCTGTTCTCAAATTTGGAAAAACGCGCGCTCAAAACCGCCGCGGACACCTGAAGCCGTGCCGCCGTCCGCGCAAAACTGCCCGACTCGGCAATCAGGATAAATTCTCTCAAACGCTCATAGTTCATGTCACACCTCAATTCGAGGCAATTGTAGCACAAATGCCATGAGACTGGAAGCGGCAAATCCACGGCGGCGGTGTGGTTCCGCGCGATGGTTCCGCGCGGTCAATACGCCCCTGTCTTTTGCGCCTGTGCCTTCACACAGGCTGCCACATGCCCCGGCGCGACCAACTCCAATTTTTGGGGGCCTTTGCATACCTCCGACGCCTGCGGGCAGCGGGCGGCAAAGCGGCAGCCCGGTTTCGGGTCGATGGGGGATACGATTTCGCCTCTCAGCACAGCGCGTTCCCTGCGCGCGTGTATATTCGCCGATGGCACGGCGGACAGCAGCGCCCTCGTGTAAGGATGGACCGGCGCCGCAAACAGCTCTTTGGCGGGGCATTTCTCAACCAGCTGCCCCAGGTACATGACACAGATGTCGTCGGATATGTGGCGCACCACGGACAGATCGTGAGTGATGAACATGTAGGTCAGGTTTTTTTCTTGCTGCAGATCCATGAGCAAGTTCAGTATCTGCGCCTGTATGGATACGTCCAGCGCCGATACGGGCTCGTCGCAGACCACGAAGGCCGGATCCAGCGCCAGCGCCCTGGCGATGACCACCCGCTGGCGGCGCCCGCCGTCCAGTTCGTGCGGGTACGCCAGCCGCAGCCGGGCCGCGATGCCCGCCAAATCCATCAACTGTGCGGTTTTTTCGTCCATCTGGCGCTTGTTGTATCTGCGGGACAGATGGAGCGGTTCCTGGATTGTGTCCTCCACCGTGTAGCGCGGGTTCAGGGACGAGTAAGGGTCTTGGAAGATAATCTGCGCCTGTTCGCGGAATTTACGCAGCTGTCCTCTGGAGAGGATCGTCACATCCTCGCCGTCCAGGAAAAACCTTCCGGATGTGCTGTCCTCCAGATGAACCAGCACCCTGCCCAGCGTGGATTTGCCGCAGCCTGACTCCCCCACGATCCCCAATGTGCCGCCTCTGCCGATGGAAAAAGATACATCGTCCACCGCATGCACCGTACCGCGCTTAGTTTTGAAATGTTTCTTCAGATTTCTGACCTCCAGAAATTCCGGCATGGGGACTCCTTTCACCGCAAACACCTGCACGTATGCCCCGGTCCGACCGTCTTCATTTCGACGGGCCGCGCGCCGCACTCTCCGTCCATATAGGCGCACCGGGGGGAAAACTTACAGCCAACCGGCAGCGCGGTGGGATCCGGCGGCTGCCCGGGAATGGGCGTCAGCCGCGCCACATCCTCCCACATAGACGGAATGGCGGCGAACAGCCCCACCGTATAGGGATGCGCCGCGTGGTCGAACACATCCTCCAACGCGCCGTATTCCACGATTTCCCCGGCGTAAATCACCGCCACATAGTCGCACATTTCGGCTACGACGCCCATGTCATGCGTAATGATGACGGTGGACGTCTCCTTCAAATCATGCAGTCTGTGCATCATATCCAGCATCTGCGCCTGTATGGTCACATCCAGCGCCGTGGTGGGCTCATCCGCCAACAGCAAGTCCGGGCCGCACGCCAGCGCGGCGGCAATGACCACCCGCTGCTTCATACCGCCGGAAAACTGGTGCGGGTATTCCCCATACCGCTGCGCCGGGATGCCCACCAACTCCAGCGACATCTCCGCCTGCTGTCTGGCGGCGGCCGCGGAAACATGGTCATGCTTGCGGATGACCTCAGCGATCTGGTTACCCACGCACATAACCGGGTTAAGCGCCGTCATCGGGTCTTGGAATATCATAGAGATTCGATTGCCCCGCATATGGCACATCTCTCTTTCGGGTAATTTAAGTAAGTCAACACCGTCCAGAAAGATTTCTCCGCCCCGCACGGCGGCAGGCGGCGACTGAAGTATACGCGTGACCGCCCGGGCGATCGTGGTCTTGCCGGCTCCGGTTTCCCCTACCAACCCCAGCGTTTGTCCCTTCGATAAATCCAGACAGACGCCGTTTACAGCCTGAACTGTTTCGTATTTCGTCACATATTCCACCGTTAGACCACGTACGGAAAGAAACGTATCCTGGCTCATCTGACACCTCGTTAGCCTGTCTTGCGGCCATTGCGTTTAACGAATTCTAACGTTTGAGCTTGGGGTCAAGCGCGTCCCGCAGGCTGTCCCCGGTCATGTTGACCGCCAGCACGAACACCAGCAGGAACAACCCCGGGAACAGCATCATTTGAGGATATTTCTTGATGAAATCCCTGCCGGAACTTAACAGCGCCCCCCATTCCGGCGAATCGACGGGCAGCCCCAGCCCCAAAAAACTCAGTCCGGCGGCGGACATGATCACCGTACCCACCGACATCGTGGCGCGCACCAATATCGGCGAAAAAGCGTTAGGGATAATATGGCGCGTGATTTTGCGCCAATCTCCGCAGTTGATGGAGCTGGCGGCGTCGATATACTCCATCTTCCTGACATTGAGAATGGAGGAACGCATCAGCCGCGCGGTCCCGGCTATCTGCGCCACACCCAGCGCCAGCATGGTATTGAAAAAACCGCCCCCAAAGGCCACCGCCAGCGCCATGTTGAACAGCACGCCGGGGATGGACTGGATGACATCGATGCACCGCATGATGAACTCATCCGCGGGCCCGCCGTAGTATCCCGACACGGAGCCGATGGCCACGCCCGAAACAGCGCCGATCAGCGTCGCGCCCAGCCCGAGGACAATGGAATATTTGGCGCCGCAGATGACCCGGCTGAAAAGGTCGCGTCCCAAGTCGTCCGTGCCGAACCAGTGCTTCGCGCCGGGCGGCGCGAAGATATCCCCCGTCATGGTTTCCACGCCGTAAGGCGCCACAAAATCAGCGCAGATGGCCAAAACCGCGAACAATACGATAACGGTCACGCCGATAACCGCCTTCTTGCTGTCGAGCATCCGCCCTATGACCTGCCTGATCTGTGACGACCTCGCTTGGGCGGAAATGGCGCCGCCGCCCGGCGGTCTCTGATATCCCGCGGCTGTTCCCTTTGCTGCCGTCATTTTATTTCCCTCCGTGACCGTTGGTCATTTTCTGCGCCGCGCGGTGCTGTACTGCTCCTTGACGCGGGGATCGACGAATGCCATGCCGAGATCCGCCGCCAGCATGACCAGGCTGAAAAACAGAGACGTTATGATTACGCCGCCCATCACAGCGGTAAAATCCCTTTGCCCCACCGCCGTCACCAAGTAGTTCCCGATCCCTGGTATAGAAAACACTTTCTCAATGATGAGGCCGCCGCCCAGCATGCCGCCGAAATTCATGCCCGCCACCGCTATGATGGGGATCAGCGCGTTGGGCAGGGCATGCCTTACGATCACTTCGCCCTCGGACAGCCCCTTGGAACGGGCCATGACGACGAAATCGGAGCGGATGACCTCAAGCATGCTGGAACGTGTCTGCCGGGTGATGATGGCCACGCCGTGGAAGCAATTGGCGAGTACAGGCATAATCCAGTATTCGACGCCTCCCATCCCATAAGGCGGCAGCCAGCCCAGCCGATAAGCGAACAGCAGCACCAGCATCAGGGCCAGCCAGAAACCGGGCGTGGACACGAACAGAAGCGAGAAGGCAGTGGCCAGCGAGTCGCCGGTTTTGTTCTGGTGCAAGGCCGCGTATACGCCCAGCGGAATCCCGGCAAACACCGAAATCAGAATGCCGAACACCGCGAAAATCAGTGATTTGGGGAAACGCATGACTATATCCGCGGAAATGCTGGTCTTGTTCACCAGCGCCTTGCCGAAGTCATGTCGAATGAACACATTGTACAGATAATCGCCCAACTGCACGATATATGGCCTGTCCAGCCCCATCAGGCGGCGCAGTTCCTCTACCTGTTCCCTCGGGGCGTTGCCCGCCAGCACCTCCGCCGCGTCGCCCGGCGTGAACCATATAATGGTAAATACCAGGACAGTGACACCGATGATGATGGGAATCATCAGCGCCAGACGCCTGAAAACATATCGAATCATCGCGGTTTTCCTTTTTCATGTCGTCGTTGTCAATTCGCCCGGGACACATGTGATTGCGTTACGCAGGATCCCCCGCCGGCAATATGTGCCGGCGCGCTGTTATTCATAATACGCGTAATCGGCGGAGAATTCGCACGCGCCGACCACCAGGTTGTTCTTGAAATTCGTCACCGTCTCCTTGATGGCGTCCACATAGGAACAGGTGAAATAATTGGAAAACCACTGGTAAACATAGCAGTTGTCCACCACATAGTCATGTATGGCGTCCAAATCCGCTTGCGCGCCGTCCTTGGAATTGCTTTTGTCAACCAAATTCTCGAAATCATCGTCGCGGACGCCCCACATGGCCCCATTCACTTGGTTGTTCAAGCCCACGCTGCTGCAGTAGTACGAATAAGACTGAATCAAATAAGGGCCTTTCAGCGTGGTGGCGGCAATGAAAATATCCCAGCCGCTTGCCAGGTCGTTCAAATATGTAGACTGTGTGGCCGCCTCCACCGCGTTGACCTCCAGCTTCAGCCCGATTGCGGCCAGGCATGACGCCAGCACGGAACCCGTCTTCTCCGTTTCCGCCCCCGCGGGGCCATAGAATTTCAACACCGTGCCCTCCGGGATGCCCGCCTCGGCCAGCATCGCCTTCGCTTTTTCGATGTCATAGTTGTAGTAGTCCCCAGATTCCCACGCCTTGTTGTAGCCGATGGCATAGGGGCTGCCGAAAGTCGGCGGCGCGTAGCCGATGCCGCTGAGCGCGCCGGTGATCAGTGCGTCATTGTCCGTGGCGTAACAGATGGCCTTGCGCAGCGCTTCGCTGCTGCACGCGCTGTACTCGGACGCGTTGAACACAATGGTTTTCATCTGAATGGACTCTTTGCTCTCCACCGTCACGCCGGGGATGGTCCGGGCATCCTCCACGATGCTCTCGTTCAGCCACGCGCAAATCTGCGTCCCCGCCGGATCCTCGGTGGAAATGGCCATCTGCGTGGTCTCGCTCACCGTATTGTAGACGATTACGTCCACGTTCGCGCGGCTCGTCACGGCGGTCAGCTCCGGCGTCTGCCAGTAATCATCTCTCTTTTCAACCTGTGTCGAGCTGCCGGAAATGAATTCCACGCACACATACGGGCCTGTGCCCGCGCAGATTGAACCGTCCGCCTCGGACTTCTCGAAAGCCGCTCTGGCAGCCATCCAGCAAGTTTCGCACACCATCTCGAAGATGCCCACGCCGGAATCCGTCAGCTTCATGGTAAACGCGTAGGGCTCTGTCACCTCAATGCTCTCAATGTATTTTGAATCCGCAATGCCGTTCTCATGGGCTTTGTCAACGCTGAATTTCACATCTTCCGCCGTGAATGGATTGCCGTCGCTGTCGACGATATAGTCATACAGTACGCAGTCGTATGTTACATCGTCCACCTTCTCCCATGACTTCATCAAGACGCCTTGGAAGCTGTCCGACCCGAACTGCTCCCGTTCCGCCAGGCGTTCATACACACCCGCGTACTGAATGCCCAAGTAGGGGTTCCATTTGCTGTAGGGGGCGAACACATTGACGGCGCTGGCCAACGCGACCGTGGCCTTTGTCCTCCGTCCTTCCTGCGCGGCGGAAACGACCTGGCCGTCCGCGGCTTGGTTACCCGCGCTCTGGCCGCCTTCGTTCCCGCCGGACGCGCACCCCGCCAACAGCGCCGCCGCCAAGACTGCGGCCAGACCTCGCGCCCACGGTTTCTTCATGCCTCTCGACGCTATTGCCGACATCTTTGAACCTCCTCTCACCTCACTGTTACTCTCTGCGTGTTTCATTATTCACGCTTTTATTCACGCCTTCGTTTCACAGTAAAATTTTATCATGCCGCAATCGCCGTGTAAACCCATAACAACCCATTTATTTATTCGTTATTTTTGTTTAATGTGTTCCGCCTCTTTTTATGTGTTTCGCCTGTCACATTCATATATTCCATTTTTCTGTGTTATTAAATTGATTCCTCTATTGGTTTCTAACCGAGTCCCAAGAAATAATTTCCATATTAAAGAATTATATATGCAATATATTTTATAAACGCCCTTTGCATGGAGTTCCGCATCCTTGCGGTCCGCGCGGATTTGCGATAAAATTGAACCTGCGCGGCGCGCGCGGTTCCGCGCCAAAGCAGGCGCAGCCACGCGCGCGCAAGGTTTGAATGGCTGTAAACAAATTGAACGCCCGCTTTACGGCGGGCGGCGAGGTATTACAATGAACAAAGCAACCGCAAAATTCGCCTGTATCGGCGCGTGGGGCTATAACGAATCCGCTCCGGATCACGGCTTGACCGTCTGCCATTATGATGGGGACAGCGGGACGTTCACACCCATTGACCGCATTCTGCCCTATGTCCGCGTGGGCGGGGTTTGCCGGCATCCCGCGCTCCCCATCCTCTATTGTCCGGACGAGTGTACTAACTCCTGCAAAGACGGCGGCGGTCACATCGTCGCGATTCTGGCGGACGCGGCCGGCGGCGCGCTGACAGAGTTAAACCGGCTGCCCTCCTTCGGCGGCGCGCCGTCTTACTGCGCGACAGACGCCGGCGGAACATACTTGCTGGTAGTTAATCACGCCGGAAACGATTCCATACTGAAAACACGCCGGATCGGGCAAGGCGCGTATAAACTCTGCCGGGAGTACGACGAGGCGAACATCGTCCTCTTTCCACTGGCGAAAGATGGGAGGATCGAAGCGCCCTGCGACATCGCGCGCCTTGACGGAAGCGGCCCGCGTCCCTCCCAGGTTCACGCCAAGCCTCATTGCGTGATGGCTTCCCCGGACGGCAGCATATTCCTCGTCTGCGACTATGGGGCGGACAGACTCTACACCGTCCGCATAGACAGAAACAGGCGCAAGCTGGACATGCGCGGCGGGCGTTACTACACATGCGCGCCCGGCGACGCGCCGCGCTATGCCGCCTTCCATCCCACGGAGCCCTTTGTTTTCACAAACAATGAGGACGCGCCCTATGTGTATGCTTTCCGCTATGCCGACAGTGGACGGCTTACCTTCATTTGCAAAGAGCTTGTGGCTGAACCGCCGGCCAAAGCCGGCGAGTCGCCGCTGATCTCCGACATCCGAATCCATCCAAACGGCCAAACCCTGTATAACCTTTCCAGGGCATATAATACCGTGACGGTCCTGGGCATCGGCGAAGAC
>JAISDM010000045.1 GCA_031264885.1 Peptococcaceae bacterium
CGGCATTCTGCCGCCCGGTTAGGAAGCCTGTCCCACGCGAAACGGATTCCCCCGTAGGGGCGGCATTCTGCCGCCCGGTTAGAATGCCCGTCCCGCGCAAAACAGATTCCCCCGTAGGGGCGGCATTCTGCCGCCCGGTTAGGAAGCCTGTCCCGCGCGAAAGGGGCGCCCCTGAATGTTTCTCATAAAAATCCGCCTCATAATCGTTCATCTCATAGTAGTTCGCCTCCCGGGAAACAGACCCGGCAACGGGCCTGTCCGCCGGACGGCGCCGCCTGGGAATGGATCGCAGCACAGTATCCGGCGCCCGCCGCGCCGCCGGAACCTGCGGATCCAGGGGAACCTGCTGTTCCACAGGAACCTGACGTTCCAAGGGAACCGGCGGATTCATCGGAACCTGCCGGCCCGTGGAATACTGCCGATCCATCGCAACCTGCCGGTCCGCCGGAATCTGTTGTTCCGCAAGAATCCGCCGTTCCGCCGGAATCTGCTGAACCGGCCTGACCGCTTGCGTCTGCGCCGCAGGAACCCGCCGGTTCACGGAAACCTGCCGGCCCACGGGAACCTGTTGTTCCACAGGAACCTGCCATTCCGCCGAATCCTGCCGTTCCATGGAAACCTGCCGGTCCACGGGAGCCTGCCGCTCCGCCGGAACCCGCCGCGCCACCGGCGCCCGCCGGCCCACAGAAGCCGGCCGTTCCGCCGGAGTCTGCCGATCCACAGAAGCCTGCCGATCCACAGGAACCTGCCGGTCCGGCGGAATCCGGGCGGCCTCCTCCAAACGGCGGTCCAACTCCCGGATGACTTCCTTCCCCGTTTCCATTTTCGTTTCCCACTCATCCAGCACCAAGTCCGACATCCGGGTGTTTTCCTGAACCAAATCCTCAATCTGCCGCTGAATGAGCGCGTTCTCCTTCTGAATCTTTCTGAACCTGCCGACTTCCGCCGCCGCCAGTCCAAAGATCAGCAAATTAAAAAACAAAACGACCAAATCAATAAACTTCACACGCCTCGCCTGCCTTATGCTAGCCTAAAATATCCTCAAATACATCTTTCACGTTAAAATCAAAATTCGAGTTATAAAACGATTTAATCACGTCATTTAAATAAAATCTAGCAATATAACCCGCTTTAAAATTCTCAACAAGAACCGATTTTTCCTCCATATCCACCACCCAATATTCGTCGGTTCCCAAATCCTTATACAAATCCCGCTTCTCGCTCAGGCAATAACTCTTGGTCGCAGGCGACAAAACCTCAACGACTAATTCGGGACCTAATATATAACGGCCTTTCTCATTCACCCTGGACTTATCGCAGCTCACAAAAAGATCCGGCAAAAGATAAGAGTTGTCCTGATACATAACAGCCGTATTGGGTCCTCCCACACGACACCGCATATTATATTTCCCTATCGACAGCTTAAAAAGATAGGACAATTGGTTAGACGTAAAGTCATGGTTGCTGACAGCGGGCGACATCGCGACCAATTCCCCCCTGCATAATTCCCAGAAGCCGTCATGATAGTACCTGGAACGCAAAAAATCATATAAAGACATAGGTTCTTCTTCATCTAACATTAACCTGGCCATGACAATCCCCCTCACGCCTTAATATCCAGCCCGCCTTGGGCGTCTTTTTCTTTCTTATCCTTCTTCTTATCTTTTTCGTCCTCCCGCCCGTTTTTCCTCTTTTTCGAGCGGTCGTCGTTTTTTATTTCCTGGCGGTCTGTCTCGAAGGTTTTTTGCACGGTTTGCTGCTGGGCGGACAAACTCAGCCTCACCGCCTGATCCGTGGAGTGCTGGTTGATCTGCTGCTGATCCTGGCCCGTCCTTTGAACCTTGTTCACTTCTCCGGATTTCGGTATGGAAACCTGCAAGTCAATCGGATGTATTGGCACACGCGTCAACCCCTTTTCGCCGCTTGCGCGGAATAAATCTGCTGAACGATCTCCCGGTCGATATAACGGTAGGTGCAGTGGGGAACCTCATCCTTGGTCACCATCGTGTTGCTGCCGATGGACAGAGACACGCCCGCGTACAGGGTATCCGACACGTTTAAGGAGACCTGATCCAGGTTGTTCATATGCTCCTCGATCTCCGCTTTCCGCCTCTGGCACGTCCGCAGTTTGATTTTGTTGTCCTGGTCGGAAGCCGTGAGCCGCTGGTACTGTTCCTCTTTATCCGGCGGCAGCGGTTTGCTGATCTGGGCCTTCATCATCACAAAAACATCCAGGAGCTTATGGATCTTCTGATCCGTTTCCTGAATCTCCACCAGCTGCTTGATCAGCCCCTGGTATTCCATCAGCTCCTCCTTTGTGATGCCCAGAATGATCTCGGTGGCAGTGGCCAGCGGCGAACCGATGACTTTGGCGTTGACGCTCTTGTACGCGGAAACAGAGCCTCCGGAGATCAATCCCCTCTTTCCGCCCACAAACACGCTGTTTTTGGCCGCCACAGTGCTGTACAGCACCGCCTCCGACGCCATCAGACTCCCCTCCACCTCCACCTTGCCGTTCTCCACATGATGCACATAGATATTCCCCTTGGTCTTCGTCTTCCCCCGGACGATGCCCTTGCCCACCTTCAAATTGCCCCCGGCCTCCACATAGCCGCTGAGATTCCCCTTGATCTCCACATCCCCGTCGGCGATGACGCTGAATGTCTCCAGCACGTTCCCATGAATAACCACATTTCCCGGGAAACGGATATTCCCGGTGCCGAAGCCCACATCCTCCTTGACCTCAAAGATGGGCAGCACCTGGGTCTTGCCGTCCTTGAACACCACATGCCCCGGAACCGCGGCGTACAGCTTGTTCCCGTCCTCGGACAGCTTCGTGTTGCTTCCGGCGGTCAGCTTCAGGTCCCTGACCTTGGCGGGCGGCATCGCGGTTCCCCGGACATTCATCCCCGCCTGCCCTTCCACCGCCGGGGTTTTTTCAATGAGGAGCGTATCCTCGCCCACCGTTTGAATCAAATTCAGGTTATAGAAATCCACATTCCCGTTCTCCAGCTCCACCGGCCGGATCTCCAGGCCGTGGGGATTAAAATGGAATTCCGCCCGGGCGTCCTGTCCGTCTGTCCTGGGCGTGCCCCTGGCAATGACCCCTTTGCGGAAATAAGCCTCCGAGCTCAATAAGGATTCGACCGCTTCCTCCAGAATCCCATATTGAATCATACTGGCCTTTATCTGCGCGTCTATGTCCTGCCGGGTCACACGGGCCGCCTCCGGATCCATCCCTTGATAAACACAGGCCGCGGCCTCCATAAAATCCCTGGACACATCGATTTTCACCAGCGGACCCAGAACCATCTTTTCATGAGCCA
Source organism: Peptococcaceae bacterium (assembly GCA_031264885.1). Classification (GTDB taxonomy): domain Bacteria; phylum Bacillota; class Peptococcia; order DRI-13; family UBA5745; genus JAISDM01. Next base: position 3,327 of record JAISDM010000045.1, read on the forward strand.
TGCAGAGCAGAACCGAGTTACCGGTGGCCAGATCAAAGATGTTCATGACATTCTCCTGTGAAACGTCAAGCTTGCGAAGCTTGCATTCATTCAGCAGATCGTCAATGCCAGCCCCCTCCTCCCCCTCCGCTCTCTGACTCACGGCGAGATAAATCTCATCACCGTACCGCTCAAAACGATAATTTCTTTTAGGATCGGCTTCATTCATTTTCAACACCTCGCCTTATTTAGGACTCGTTATTTAACGAATCCTTACTGGTCCTGACCGTCACCCGGAATAATACCGGTTCAGCTTGTTCCTCAGACGGAACACAGCCTTCGAATGCAGCTGAGATATCCGCGACTCCGACAGCTCCATAACCTGCGCAATCTCTTTGTTGCTCAAATCCTCATAATAAAAGAGACTCACAATCAATCTCTCCTTCTCCGGCAGATTCTCAATGGCGTCGGCCAGCAGGGATTTGATCTCGTCGTCCTGAATCTTGTCGATCGGATCCGGACTCTTGGGGTCCTTCAAATTATCCTTGACATATAATTCCTCGTCCCCGGGCAGCGGTTCATCCAGAGACAGCAGATGCAGAAACTGCATCTTCGACAGCCAGGACTGCAGCTCATCCTCCGACATATCCAGAGCCTCGGCCACCTGACTGTCCTCCGCGGCCCCCCCCGACGCCATCTCCACATCCCTGAAAGCGTTCTCGATCTGCTTCGCCCTTTTGCGCAGAGCCGTAGGGATCCAGTCCTCTTTTCTCAGCCCGTCGATCATAGCGCCTTTGATGCGTTTGCCCGCGAAAAAGGAAAAAGGAACGCCCAGACTCGGATTATACCGGTCAATGGACTCCAGGAGTCCGAATATGCCGTATCCGTACAAATCATCCTTCGCAATATGCGCGGGAAAATGCCCCGCCATTTGATTGGATAGCTTTTGAACCAGGGGAATGTACTCCAGAATCAGGGCTTCCTTGGACGGAATATCCCCTTCTTTCAGAAACTTTTCCCAAAGTTCGTGAATCTCTATCGCGCTGGAAGTCATGTTTTTACGTCCCTCATCTGCCGAATCAGATAAATTTCTCTCCCTGATTGATGGTCCTCACACTCAAACGTCCGTCCTCCGTAAAGAATTCAATGGTGCGCCCGATGGTTCCTCCGCAGTCCTGAGCCGCCACGCGGATGTGTTTCTGAGCCAGAGCCGCCTTCACCGCCTCCGCGTTCCGCTCCCCGATCTTGATCTTATTGGCGCTGTCCGGGAAATTAAACATCTGGGCGCCGCCCGCGATTTTGGCCACCAGCCGGCTGGGGGAGGCGCCCAGTTTGGTCATCTCGTCAATCAGCGCCGGAATGCCCGTATCGGCAAATTTAGCCTTGTTGACGCTGTCCCTGGACTGGGTGCTGTCAGGCAGCATCACATGCACCAAGCCGCCGATTTTCGTCCGGGAATCCCAGAGACAGACGCCCACACAGGAGCCCAGCCCATTGGTAATGATGCTGCGGTTGGGGGGGCAGGTTTTTAACTCGGCAATGCCAACTTTAATCTGTTCTGCGCTCAATCAAGACACTCCCAGCACACTGAAAAGTTTTTCCAAAATTTCCGGCTGGGGAAGCAGAAAGAAATACCCGTTCAGCTGATCCTCATTGGTGATGAACGTGTTCTCTATCACCAGCGCGTAATCACTGACTTCCCCGATGGCCATCAGCACTTCCCCCAGAATGGCGCCGGCCATATCCACGCATAAAGCCGGCACAGACTGGCTGTAAGTCATTTGAGTAAACATACTCAAAGCGTTCAGATAAGAACCGGACAGAATATTGACAATCTCCGCGAAGGCGGACTGCTGCATTTCGTCCAGCATCGATTTGGGATCCAGCTCCGACCCCAGCAGAACCTTAAAGAAGAACGACATCTGATCCTTCGCGACCAAAAACAGGATCCCCATGGGCATATCCTCACCCACCACAAGATATCCGCCCGCCACCTCTTTTTCCGCGCCGCCCGTCAGCTCCGGCACCTGGGCGAAAGGGGCGATGTAGGCGTTGGGCACCAGCATATCCACCTTCTTGCTCAGCATGGTAGACAGCGCCGTAGCGGCGTTCCCCGCCCCGATATTGCTGATCTCCCTCAGCACATCCATCTGCATTTGGGTAATTTCTGAGTAATCAATCATGCCACGCACCCCCCACAAATCTCGTCGTCAATTCGCAATGCCCAGAACAATCGGAAGATCCAGCAAGATCAACAGCCTCGCGCCCAATTTCCCGATCCCCTTGACGAATTGATTGTCAATGCCGTCCACAGGCTGACTTTTTTCAATCTGGTCCGGGCCCAGAGTCACCACTTCCGTCACCCGGTCCACCGTAAAGCCCATAGAAATATCCTCGTGACGCAAGATGATGATCCTGGAGGCTTCCGTCGCCTCCTCCTGGGGCAGCCCAAACCTCAGATGGGAATCCACCACCGGCAGAACCGATCCGCGCAGATTGAACATCCCTTTATAATAAAACGGCGCCTTTGGCACACGGGTAATGGGCATATGCTTGACAATCTGCTGTACGGCCTGAATATCAAAAGCATACTCCTCTTTACCCAGCATAAAACCTACAAATTGTAAATTTTTCTGAACCGCGTCCTTCTGCGCCGCCATTTCAACCGCTCCATTGGATTTTTCCATTCCAGCCGCCTCCTAAAATAACGTTCCGATATCCAGTATCATGGACACCCGGCCATCCCCCAGGGTAGTGGCGCCGGCGATCCCCGGCAGTCCCGTCAGAAGCTTGCCCAGGGAGCTGATGACGATCTCCTGCTGTCCGACCAATTCATCCACAACCAAACCAAACTGCTGATCCCCTTTTTGGATCACAACCACGTAAAGCTCGGAACGGGCTTTGTCTCCGGGCACATCCAGCACGTCTTTGATAAAAACCAGCGGCAGCACCTTGCTTCTCAGCACCATCACCTTCTGGCCCTGGATATCCTTGATGTCGTCCACGTCCAGATTGGTGGTTTCATTGATGTTGCCCAGGGAAATGGCGTAAATCTCATCCTGAACGCTGACCAGAAGCGCCTGGATAATCGCCAGGGTCAAGGGCAGCTTGATGGTAAAAACCGAACCCTGCCCCACCTTCGTATCCAGACTGACCATGCCGTTCAGTCCCTGTATCTTGCTTCTGACCACGTCCAGCCCCACGCCCCGGCCGGAGATATCCGTCACCTTCTCCGCCGTGGAAAAACCCGCGTCAAAAATCAGATTCAACACGGTCTGATCGTCCATCTGCGCCAGCTGCTGAGGGGTGACCACTTCTTTCCGCAGGGCCTTCTCCCGGATGGCGTTCACATCAATGCCCTTGCCGTCGTCCTCTACCGTAATCACCACATTGTTGCCCTCGTGATGGGCGGACAGCTTCACCGTCCCCACCGGGTTCTTCCCCGCCGCGGTCCTCTCATTGGGCATCTCAACCCCATGATCCAGGGAATTGCGCAGCAGATGAACCATGGGATCCCCGATTTCATCGATGACCGTCCGGTCCAGCTCCGTCTCCTTGCCTTCCATAATCAGGTTGACTTCCTTGCCCAGCTCCTTCACCAGATCCCGAACCATCCTGGGGAACCGGTTGAAGACGCTCTCGATGGGCACCATCCGCACCGTCTGAACCACAGACTGCAGATCCGTGGTGATTCGGTTGATCTGCTCCACGGTCTCGTTCAGCTCCGGCAGCTGACTCAGCGCGTTGATCTGCTCCAGCCGGGTCTTATTGGTCACCAGCTCTCCCGCCAATGTCATCAGCTTATCCAGCCGGTCGATGTCCACCCGGACCGTTTGATGGGCCACCGTCTGATGCGCCGCCGGCGCCTTGGCCGGAGCGGCGGCCGCCGGCTGGGAGGCGGACGGCCCGGGAGCGGGAGCCGCCGCCGCGGGCGCCGCGGCGGCGGACGCGGCCGGTTCCTCGGGCGCGTCGCTGGGCATATCCATGGCAATATCGTCGGGTACCGGCTCAACGTCCTTCGATACGGCCAGTATCTTCTCCACCATGACCTCCGAAATGTTCTCCAGGCTGTTTTTGACCTCGCTCTGGTTCTGCTGAGTGATCAGAACCACCTCAATATCCATATCGAAATTCTCATCCTCGATGTCCTGCACGGAAGGCAGGGATTTGATCACATCCCCCAGCTCCTCCAGCTTCTTAAACACCATAAACGCGCGGACGCCCTTCAGCACACAGCTGGGATCCAGTTTGACCAGGATCTGCCACACGAACAGTTTATCCTCTTGGGCCTTTATGACCAGCCCCAGCTCGATGTCGTTGAGCGGCATCTGCTCCGGAGGGCCGGCCGCCTTCTTCTCCGCCTTCCCTTCCGCTTTCGGGGGCGCAGCTTCGGCGGGCGCCGCCGCCGCGGATGATACGGACTCCCCTTTCTCCAAAGCGATGAGTTCCGCGGTCAGTTCATCCACCGGCAGATCCCCGGCCCCGCCTTCCTGGATGTTGTTGACCATCTGTTCCAAAGTATCCAGACACTTAAACAGGCAATTGATCATATCGGCGTTCAGAACCAGGGTCTTTTGGCGCAGACGGTCCAGAAGATTCTCCATTTTATGGGTCAAATGGGTCAAGTTCTCAAAGCCCATGGTGGCCGACATGCCCTTAAATGTATGCGCGGAACGAAAAATCTGATCCAGCAGCTCCAGCCGGTCCGGATCGTTCTCCAGCTCCAGCATGCTCTGATTCAAATTTTGCAGATGCTCCATCGATTCTTCCAAGAAAAGACTCAAATATTGGGATGTATCCATAGTTGACGCCTCCTATTCTTTCGCCACCGCGCGAGCGATGGCGTCGGCAATCCTACCCACGGGAAGTTCATAGTCTATGCCGCCCATCTGAAAGGCGGATTTGGGCATCCCGTATACCACGCATGTTTCTTCGCTTTCCCCGATGGTGACCACGCCTTTTTTGCGCAGCTCAGTGATGCCTTTGGCGCCGTCGCTGCCCATACCGGTCATGATCACGGCCACCCGGCGCCCCTGGTAAGGAAGCACCGATTCCATCAGCACATCCACCGAGGGCCTGTGCCCGTTGACCGGCGGCTTCTGACTCAGAGCCACCACCGGGACGCGGTTGACCTCTTTCAGCTCCAGGTGGTAATCCCCCGGCGCCACATAGGCGCAGTTCCTTTTCACTTCCTCCCCGTCTTCCGCTTCCTTAACGGTCAGAAGACAGGCGGAATTCAGCCTCTGCGCCAGCGATTTGGTAAAACCCGCGGGCATATGCTGCACAATCAGCACCCCGGCGCCCAGATCCCCGGGCAGTCCCCGCATCATTTCATTCAGCGCCTTGGGGCCGCCCGTAGAGGTTCCTATGGCCACGATGGGCAGCTTGCTCCGGACGCCCGCGCCCGGTCTCGCAACCCCCGCCTCTCCCCCGGCCGCGGGTTTGACCGGCGGCGCGGACGCTGTGACGGACGCCTTCACGGGCGCTTTCGCGGGGATTTTGGGCGCGGACGGCGTCTGAGCCAAAGGGATGATCTGTTTCATATTGACCCGGGCGGCCATCTTCACCTTGGAGACGATCTCCCTGGCGGAATCGTTGATATTGATGGAAATGGATCCCCCCGGCTTCGAGATAAAGTCGATGGCGCCCTTTGCCAGCGCGTCCATGGTGGCCTGGGCCCCTGTCTGAGTCAGAGCGGAGAGCATCACCACAGGCATGGGATTGACGCGCATGATCTCTTCCAAAGCGGCCAGGCCGTCCATTACGGGCATTTCCACATCCAATGTAAGTACGTCCGGCTTCAATTCCCGCGCCTTATCACAGGCTTCCCGCCCGTTTCTCGCCGTAGCGGCCACCTCCAGCGCGGGATCCGCGCCGAGAATATCCGACAGCACCTTTCTCATGAAAGCGGAATCATCCGCTATCAGCACCCTAATTTTTTTCGAATTCAAAGGCAATTAGATTAACCCCTTTCTTCGGAATTCAATTTGCTGCAAATAAACGAACTGCATAATGAATTTGATATTATCCTCCGAAAGCGTCTCAAACTGTATGCCGATCAAAACCCGATCCGGTTTATCGATCTCCCGCTCGATCTTCTGCCAGATAATGCGGCCCTTGCCGATGATGGTCTTCTTATTCAGCTCCATCGAGAAAGAAACCTCTTGATTGTGATCAAAGACCAGGTGATCCGGGATCACCACCCGGCAGCCGCCGCCGCTCAAATCATTGGTGATGCCCTCATGCTCGAAGAAATTCCCGTCCTTGGTGAAGGCGATCCGGATGTCCAGATTCACATTCAGCCGCACATACTCCCGCAGTTGGATCCTGACCAGTTCCGTAGGCTTCGCCACCACGATCTGATTGACCAATTCACGCAAATATTTCCGCACATGGGTCGAGAACATATAACTGCCGGAGGAATCCGTGAAAGACACGTCGATTCTTCCGTCCACAGGAATAAATACGGGAATTCGGTCCTTGATCGGCGAAGCCAGCACAATCGAGTTTTCATCCATATCTTCCACGCGACTGGGATATTTCTCCGGACTCTTCTTCGACTTATCCAAGTCTGTCAACTCAATTTCAACTTTTTGATTCACGCGAAGTACGCTTTCTAGCCTCATGCCGCCCCTCTTCTTTCCTCTAAGAATTTATTTAAAGAAACTGGCTACTCTGCTGAAAAATCCCTGCAATCCCTCTTCCGCGCCCGCCGTCTGATCCGCTTGCGCCAGTTTCGACGCGATCAGTGTGATATCCTTTGACGCGCCGCAATCGGGATAGGCCGCCAGGAACAGCTGCTGATTCCTCACCGTCTGAACGACCTTCGGATCCTCCCGGACATAGCCCAGATATTCCAGCGGCATATCCAGGAAACGCGCCACCGCCACACTCAGCTTCTTATAGATCTCCGAGGCTTCATTGGCGTTGCCCGCGCGGTTCACCAACACCTTGACGTCCCCCTGAAAACCCTGGTGCCATACGGTTTTGATCAGCCCGTAGGCGTCCGTCAGGGACGTGGGCTCCGGCGTGGCGATGACAATCAGCTCATTGGAAGCCAGAATAAAGCTCAATACATTCTTCGCGATGCCCGCGCCTGTGTCGATCAAAAAGAAATCCGCCTGCTCGCTGAGGGTGTCTAGTTTGGATAAAAAACGCTGAAGCTCCCAATCCTGCAAATCCGCCAAATCCGCCGCCCCGGACCCCCCCGGAATGATCCGGATGCCCATGGGCCCCTCGCAGATGATCTCGCGGAACGTCCGATGGCCCGAAACCACATGCGTCAGGTTATAGAGCGGAGAAATACCCAGCAGCACGTCGATATTCGCCAGGCCCATATCCGCGTCGAGGATCAGAACCTTCTGTTTCAGCAAGATCAAAGCCAGGGCCAGGTTCACCGTCAG
>JAISDM010000046.1 GCA_031264885.1 Peptococcaceae bacterium
GGGATTGAAAACCCCGGGGCGGTAATTAAATTTTATGATCGTTTCTGGAGGGTCCCGGGCGCAAGAATCCCGCCCCTACGGTCCCGTGTATGCCGCATTTGTAGGGGCGGCATTCTGCCGCCCGTCCTTGATAGCTGTGAAAATCGCAGTTCTACAGATACCCCTGGGCGCACAGCAGCTCCGCCATGAGGATGCCGCCGCCCGCCGCGCCTCTGACCGTATTGTGAGAAATACTCACGAACTTAATGTCATACTGGGTATCCGGGCGCAGTCTGCCCACGGACACCGCCATGCCCTTCTCCAAATCCCGATCCAGCCTGACCTGGGGACGGTTCTCCTCCTCAAAGTAATGGAGGAACCGCTTGGGCGCGCTGGGCAGATTCAGCCTCTGCGCCTCACTCTGAAAGTCCGCCCACCGCTTCTTGATCTCATCCAGCGGGATCATCCTTTCGAAACCGGCGAATACCGCCGCCATATGCCCGTCGCTGACCGGAACGCGGATGCACTGAGCGGTGATGTTCAAGTCCCGCGCCTCAACGATGGCGCCGTCCCTGAGCTCGCCCCAGACCTTCATCGGCTCCCGCTCGCTTTTCTCTTCCTCGCCGCTGATAAAAGGGACCACGTTATCCGCCATCTCCGGCCAAGTCTCAAAGGTTTTGCCCGCGCCCGAAATGGCCTGATACGTACACACAAGCACATTCCTGATCCCCAGATCCCAGAGGGGATGCAGCGCCGGCACATAGCTCTGGATGGAGCAATTGGACTTGACCGCGATGAAGCCGCGCTTCGTCCCCAGCCGTTTGCGCTGATAAGGGATGACCCCGGAATGCGCGCTGTTGATCTCCGGAATGATCATGGGCACGTCGGGCGCGGAACGGTTGGCGGAATTATTGGAAATAACCGGACATTCAAGCTTCGCGTACCTCTCCTCCAGCTCCCTGGTCTGATCCTTGGGCATATCCACGGCGCAAAACACAAAATCGACCTCCGCCGCAATCTTGCCGGCGTCCGCCGCGGCGTCCATGATGACAAGGTCTCTGACCGTTTCCGGCATGGGCCCGGGCATCGCCCAGCGGCCCGCGGCCGCCTCCCCGTATGGTTTGCCCGCCGAACGCGCGGACGCCGCCAGGAGTTTTATTTGAAACCAGGGATGCCCCTCCAGAAGCGATATAAACCGCTGCCCGACCATCCCCGTGGCGCCTATGACCCCCACACTGTACGTTTTCATCCTGCCAGACCCCTTTCCCCGGAAATCCGAACTCACTTCTCCCTGAAGCGCGCGCGTAACCTTTTTGCCAATCAGCCGCTCTCTTTTTCCAATAAACTTTTCAGGAAATCCTTGATCTTTTCCACGTCTCCGGCCTCATCCACGAATCTGAGAATCATTTTTACGAGTGCTTTAAATTGATAATCCGTCATAACCTCTTCCTCCTTCAACATCGCCTGCGCCATCATCATTCCCCCTTTTCCCCGGAAATTCGGCCCGGCTCTCCCCCGAAAGTGTGTACGCAGAGCAAAATCCCCGCCGCCCACGAAATGGCGCATTCACGCGCCAGCATCACATTGCTCAGCCCCATCACATAATTAAACTTTAATTTACCATCCTTCGGCTGATATTGCAAGCCCCGGGTTTGAATCCCCGTCACATCCTCCCCCATCGGGAAAAAGGAAATCAAATCCCCCGGAGCGCCGGCAATCGCCTCCCCCCGTTCCGGGAGAAAAATCCGCTGATTCCAGGTCAAAAGCCGCACCCGGGCGCCTGCCGCCAGAGGATGCGTCAGCAAAACAACGTTGGCCGCCGAATGATCAAAACGGCCCCCCAGCGCCCCCCAAATCTCAATATCGGCGTAACCGGACTCAACCGCGTCCCGCAGAGCGAGCAAGGTGTCGCTTTCATCCTTTTCCTTCGGGAACACCAAAATCTCCGATCCCATCTCCCGCAGCTTCCGGAGTTCATCTTCCCCCAGGGTATCCATATCCCCGACGACCTTTCGGGGCGTCAAACCCAGCGCCAAAGCGTAACGGGCGCCGCCGTCCGCCGCCAGGACATATTCCCGCCCCGTCAGGCGCCCCTTCACAACCTCCGGGCGCTCCAAATCCCCTCCCGCGAAGATGACGCATTTTTCCAAAGGCATGGTCAATATCTCCTTTCCCTGGAAAGAGCCTCGTCCAAAAACATCCGGTAACGCTCATACCGGCCGGAATCCAGCCGGCCGTCCTCCGCCGCGGCCCGCACCCCGCAGACGGGTTCGCCGCGATGCAGACAGGAAGCAAACTGGCATTGATCCGTATAAGGACGGAAATCCGGATACAGCTCCGCCAAATCCGCCGCTTTGACTTTTTCCGGCAGATAAATCTGGCTGAATCCAGGCGTATCGGCCACCCATCCGCCGAAAGACAGGGCCAGCAGCTCCACATGGCGGGTGGTATGCTTGCCCCGTCCCAATTTCGCGCTGATTTCCCCGGTCTTCAGTCTGAGATTCGTCTCCAGCGCGTTGAGCAGGCTGGACTTGCCCACCCCCGACGGTCCGGCAAAAACCGTCGTCCGGTCTTTCATGATCTCTCTCAAGCCATCCAGTCCAAAACCGGTGACCGTGCTGGTAACCGCCATCCGGAATCCGGCCGGCTCATAGATTCCAACCAGCTCCGACAGCCCCTCCGGATCCAGATCCCGCTTGTTGAAACAGATCACCGGATCGGCGCCCGCCGTCCGGATCATCATCAACAGCCGGTCCAGCAGCCACAGGTCCGGTTTCGGATCCACAGCCGCGAGAACGACCACAACCTGATCCATATTGGCCACAGGCGGCCTCAGCAATTCGTTTCTCCGCGGCAAAACCGCCTCGACTACCCCGGTTTGCCTGGCGTCGTCCACCACAAGGAACTCCACCCGGTCCCCGGGAAGAAACACCTGCTTCCGGACGCGGAAACGGCCCCTCAGCGAACATGCCCAAAGCCTCTTCCCGTCGTCCACATAATAAAAGCCGCCATATCCCTTCACCAACAGCCCTTCCAACGCATCCCCTCCCGTGTTTATGAATCCACGTCCGTCAAAGACGGGCCAGACCGTCCGAAAACAAACGGGCGGATTGCCATCCGCCCCTACGGCGCCGTGAATAATGCGTCCGTAGGGGGCGTCGGCGGACGCCCCGCGTCTATTTCCCCCAACGCCCCGCGGCGGTTCGCCCCCGGTTCCCCCCGTGGGGGCACGGCATGCCGTGCCCCGTCCCGTTTTCGGACGGTCCCGGGCGGCAGAATGCCGCCCCTACACCCACGCTTTGTCATTCCGGGCTTGTCCCGGAATCCAAAAATGATAAACCAAGGAACCTGGATTCCGGGACAAGCCCGGAATGACAAGATGGGGACCCATCTCATTCTTCACCGGTGTTGCTGCTTCACTCTCTGTTTATTCAGCTCGGCCCCGGCCCGTTGCTCACGGTCAGATTGACCGCCGACCCCTCCAGAACGCTCGCCCCCGCCGCGGGACTCTGCCCGATCACGATGTCCTGGTCATACGTCCAGCTCATCTCCTGCCGCACCGTTCCCACCGACAGCCCGACAAACGCCAGCGCCGCGGCCGCGTCATCCTGCGTCATGCCCGCGAGAGACGGCAGCTCCACATACGTGGGCGTCACCCCCCGGCTTACCAGCAGATCCACCGCGCCGCCCTTCTGAAGCTGCGTACCCGACGCCGGCTCCTGATACATCACCGTTCCCACAGGATATTCCGAATGATATTCCCGGCTCACCTCACCCAAGGTCAAACCCAGATTCGCCAGAAGCACCTCCGCTTCCGTCTCCTGCCGCCCCTCCAAATCCGGCACACCCACCATCACCGGCCCATCGCTGACCACCAATGTGACAATGGAACTCTTCTTGACCAAGGTCGCGGGCGCAGGCTCCTGGGAAATAATACGGTCCATCGCGATCGTGCCGTGATTAAGCCGTTTGTCAACATTCCCGGTCAGCCCCATCTGCTCCAGATCCGCCAAGGTCTCTTCCAATTCCCGGTTCGTATAATCCGGAAGCTCAATCTCCTCCATGCCCGACGAAAAATTCAAAGACAGAAACATCCCCAGCGCAAATCCGAGAAGCACGATCATCGCCGTCACAACAAGCCCGAAATACCGCCTCTTTCTGCGCTTGTGGCTGTTCGCCTGGACGATTTTCTTCATTTGAATCGTATCCTCACGCATATTCACCGGCAATTCATGCACCAAACGGTTAAAACGGCACGCCTCCAAAAAATCCTCTTTTAATTCCACCACATTCTGATAGCGGTATTTCGGGTTCCGGTCCATCGCCCTCAATATGACCTGCTCCACCGCCTCGTTCAGCTCCGGATTGAGTTCCCTGGGCGGAAGTGGATCCTCCTGGATCTTCTGCATGGCCACCCCGATGGGGGATTCTCCCTCATAGGGCAAGGCGCCCGTGGCCAATTCATAGATCAGCACACCCAAAGCATAGATATCGGACCGCTCGTCCGCGATCTCACCCTTGGCCTGCTCCGGGGAAAAATAATGAACCGATCCCATGATGCTGCCCGAATGCGTGACCGTGGCGCTGGAAGCGGCCCTGGCGATCCCAAAGTCCGCCACCTTGACCAATCCGTCATATTGAACGATCACGTTATGCGGCTTAATATCCCGGTGAATCACCTTGTTCTGATGCGCGTGATCCATGGCGTCACAAATTTGAGGCACGATCTGCGCCAGAATCTCCTGAGGAAACGGCGCCGCCTCTTTCAGTATTTCCTTCAAGTTCTTGCCTTGCGCCAATTCCATCACCAAAAAATGAATGTCGTCCTCCTGATCCACCGAGTAGACCCTGACGATATTTTTGTGAGAAAGCCCCGACACCGCCTGCGCTTCCCTGTGAAAGCGGGCGATGAACGCCTCGTCTCCCGCGAACTGTTCCCGCAGAACCTTGACGGCGACCTCCCTGTTTTCTTCCTGGTCATAAGCGCGGTAAACCAGAGACATACCGCCGGCCCCAACCAGCTCGACAATTTTATAGCGGCCTTTCAGCACATAACCCTGACGCAGCATGACCGCACCTCCTTATATGCCTCTTTGGTAAAATCAGGCATTTTCCGCCAGTATCGCCGTTATGTTGTCATAGCCGCCCCGATCCAAAGCCAGCTGAATCAGCGCCTCCACTCTCATCTCCAGGCTGGCCGGCCGGTTGTAAGCGATCGCCATCATCTCCTCATCGGTCAGATGCCGGTACAGCCCGTCCGTACACAGGAGCAGGAAATCCATCGGAGGGATCACCGCCCGGAACTCGTCCGGCTCCTGCCCGTACATACTGCCCAGAGCCTTGGTCAAAACATTTTTGCGCGGGAAATTATCCGCTTCCTCCTGGGTGATGCCCCCCTGTTCCAAAAGCTCGTTCACCAGCGAATGATCCTTCGTCAGCAAACGGATTTTTTGGTCGTGCAGAAGATACGCGCGGCTGTCCCCCAAATGGAAGATATGAATCGCGTCGTTTTGATGCCAGGCCACGGTTAATGTGGTGCCCATCCCTTCCAGCCGGTCCCGTTTGGAACGAAACAGAATTTCATTGTTGGCATTGACCACCGCCGCTTTCAAACCGTCCAAATCCTTGTTCTTCCGGTTCGAAAAATCCTCCAAAGCTTCGATCGCCATCAGGCTGGCCTCCCTGCCGCCCGCGTGTCCTCCCATCCCGTCCGCCACGGCGAACAAACCAAATTCAGGGCTGACCAATAAGCTGTCCTGGTTCTCTTTACGCACCGCTCCAATATGAGTTTTACCGCAAACCAGCCACATTACCTTCACCTCACTCTTGTAGGCGCCTATTCCCCGCGCGCCCAAATCAACTGTCCGCAAGCCCCGCCGATATCCGCGCCCTTCCTCTCCCGGACGGCCGCGGGGATCCCCCGCTCCGCCAGAATCCTGCGGAAATCCTCCACCCTTGCCGCGTCCGGCGCGGCATAGGGATGAGCCGCGGATTCATTGACAGGAATCAAATTCACGTTGCAGAATATTCCGTCCAAAAGCGCCGCCAGCTCCAGCCCGTGACCCGCGCCGTCATTCAAGCCGCGGATCAGGACATATTCAAAGGTCACCCGGCGCCGGAGCGCCCGGATGTAATCCCGGCAAGCGTCCAGCAGCGCTTTCAGCGGCCACCGCCGGGCGGCCGGCATGATTTGGCCGCGAAGGGCGTCGTTGGGCGCGTGCAAAGACACAGCCAGCACAATGTCCAATCCTTCCCGCGCCAAACGCCTGATCTGCTCCGGCAATCCACAGGTAGACACCGTCAACCTCCGAATCCCGATATTTTGACCGTCCCGGTGATTCAGCAGACGAATGCTCCTGACCACCGCCTCATAATTCAACAAAGGCTCCCCCATTCCCATAAAAACCACGTTGCCGATCTTAAAATCCGGATCGTGTACCCTCTGAAACCGGGTAATGTCCAACACCTGCCCCAGGATTTCCCCCGCCGACAGATCCCGCGTCCATCCCATTCTGCCCGTGGCGCAGAACGCGCAGCCCATGCCGCATCCCACCTGGGAAGAGACGCATAAAGTCTTCCGGTTCCTGGTATAATCGCCCTGATGATCCATCAAAACCGCTTCTATGCCCAATTCGTCCCACAGCTCCAAAGTGAATTTCACCGTGCCGTCCCGGCTCTCCCTCCGGCTGTCAATCCGAAGCGGCTGGACGGGAAAGATTTCGCCCAATCGCTTCCTCAGATCCAAAGGCAAGTCCGTCAGCCGGCTCCAATCCTCCGCGCACCGCTGATGAAAGCCCCTGAAAATCTGCGTCCCCCGGTAAGGCTTCTGCCCGTACTCCGCCAAAACCTCAGCCCATTCCTCCGGAAACAACCCCCTGATCTCCGCCATCAAACGTCACACCCCCCGGGCAGTCCCAGGCGGCAGAATGCCGCCCCTACGACACCGTGAACGATACGATTTCTGTTTTTTCGCGCCATGCCCCGGTGAAGGAGGAGATATTGCCCGATTAGGCGGAGCGTTTTAGAATTTCTAGGCGAGATTTGCGTCCGCAAAAGCCACTGTTTGAGCGGAGCGAGTTTGGCTTTTGCAGCAAATCGAGCCGTAGAAATTCAAAACGCGGAGACGTAAGGGCAATATCTCCTCCTTTACCGGGTGTTTCGCCGCAAACCGCGAATCAAAGCCCCCTATACGCGTCACACCCTCCGGACTCCCGCCAGGAAGAACCCCTCCATCCCATCCCGGAAAGGCAAGTACTGCACAGGCTCCAAAAACATCTCCATATCCGCCCTTTCCCGACAAACCGACTCCACCAGCCGAATGTTCTCCTCCGGCTCCAATGTGCATGTGCTGTATATTAAACGCCCCCCCGGCTTCAAGCAGTCCACAGCCCGATGGAACAATTTCCGCTGAAGCCCGGCCAGAGCCTGAATATCCCTCTCCTTCTTCCTCCAGCGGGCGTCCGCCCGCCTTCTCAGCACCCCCAGCCCGGAACAGGGCGCGTCCAGCAGAATCCCGTCAAATATCCCCTGTTCCCCGGGAGAAATCAGCGTCCCATCCCCCGTCCGGCTCTCCACGCAAGTGACCCCCAAACGCGCCATGGCGCTTTGAATCAGCCTCACCCGATGGGGATGAACATCCATCGCCAATATGCCGCCCCGGTTCTCCATCAATTGCGCCAGATGCCCCGTCTTGCCCCCAGGAGCGGCGCATACGTCCAATACCCGGTCCCCCGGCTTCGGCGCCAGCGCCCTGGCAGCCAGCATGGAAGTCAGATCCTGCACCGCAAACCAGCCGTCCCGATAAGACCCCAGCCGCGGGATCGGCGGTCCCAGCTTTAATTCCAGCGCCTCCGGCAGCACCTCACTGACAGCCGCCCCGCAGCCTTCCGACTCCAGCCGCCGAAGCAGTTCCCCGGGCTCACAGCGCAGCGTGTTGGCGCGGATCCACAATTCGGCAGGCTTATTATTGAACTCACAGAGGCTTCGGGCGTCCTCCTCCCCATACCGGCGGATCCACCGTTCCAGCATCCATTGAGGATGAGAATACATCACGGATAAATATTTCGCCGGATCCTCCCGGTCAGGCCAGGAGACCTGCTCCGGCCGCCGGAGATAATTGCGCAGCACCCCGTTGGCCAGCGCGGCCACCCCGGAATGGAAACGCCTCTTTGCCAGATTCACCGTCTCGTTCACCACGGCCCTGGGCGGCACCCGATCCATATGGAACAGCTGATAAAAAGCCGTCCGCAGCAATATCCTCGGCCCGGCTCTCAGCTGCCCGACCCCCGTCAGCATATGGTCGATGGCCCAATCCAGCTTGAGCCGGTACTTGACCGTCCCATAAACCAGCTCCGTCATGAAAGCCCTGTCTCTGGGATCCAGGGAATCCCCCGCTTCATCCAGGTATTGATCCAGCGCCAGATTGGCGTAAGCCCCTTCCTCTATTCGATTCAACACATCATAAGCCCCGTCTCTGGCCGTCGTCATCAGTTCCTTCTCCTGCGCCCCCCGAAGAGCAATAGCAGCCTCAAAAGCTGTAAGAGACTCATCATCAAAGCGGCCACATAGGTCAGTGCCGCCGCCCTCAGCACGGAAGAAGCCCCCGGAATCTCCTCCCTGCCGAGCATCCCATAACCCTCCAGCATCACCATCGCCCTTCTGGACGCGTCAAATTCCACCGGCAGCGTCACCAGCTGAAAGATCACAACCCCCGCGAACAGCGCGATGCCCACATGCACCAAAAATATGCTGAAAAACATTCCGAGGATACAAAGAGGCAGCGCCAGCGTGGATCCGAACCGGGCGACAGGCACAATGGCGGAACGCACCGCCAGCGGCGGATAATGCTCCTTATGCTGAACCGCGTGACCGGTCTCGTGAGCCGCCACAGCCAAAGACGCCAGGGATGTCCCGTGATACACCTCGCCGGACAAAAATAATTTTTTGTTCCCGGGATCATAGTGATCCGACAGGGTCCCCTGAACGGCGTGGACGGACACATCCGTAATCCCGTTTTTTTCGAGCAGCTCCCGGGCGGCGGCGGCGCCTGTCGTCCCCTTGACCGAGGCCACCTTCAGATAACGGGCGAAAGCAGACTTCACCCTGGCCTGAGCGTACATAGCGATGATCATCCCGGGGATCAGCAGCAGCATCGTCCAGTCATAATAATACACCCGATCACACTCCTTTCCTTACAATTCACAAAAAGCCCTGCCGCAGTTTGACCCGGCGCCCGGTGGAGGGGGAGGATGCCGGCGATTAGGCGGAGCGTTTTAGAATTTCTAGGCGAAATTTGCGTCCGCAAAAGCCACTGTTTGAGCGGAGCGAGTTTGGCTTTTGCATAAGGGCAATATCTCCTCCTTCACCGGGGGGTT
>JAISDM010000087.1 GCA_031264885.1 Peptococcaceae bacterium
TGTTTTATTGACGTAGTGGCCCGAAGCGACACCAACAGAATTGCCGCGCAAGAGGTTCAGCTTTAGGGCACTTCTAAAAACTCATTTATCGCGCCTCCGCCGCCCTTTTCCCGTCAAGCGTCGTTGTCGTCAGTCGCCATACCGCCCCGGGTATGCCTCCCTCCTCCGCCTAGCCTGACGGGAAAATTGCTGGCGGACGCATCGATTCTGAGTATTTAGAAGGGCCCTTTATTTCGACCCGTCTATACTTCAACGGAACATATTAGGCGCGTCCTATCAGTATATAAACGACGCGCGGCGGGGAGCGTCGGCGGCGGAGATGGCCGCCGAGATGCCGTTTATATTGGCTATCAACATTTTCGGAGATGAGAGAAACTGCCGGAAGGACAACAAGGAACTGCTCCAGCCGATCCACTTTGTCTACGACAAAGAGCCGCGTGATGTGGCATTAAAACAATTCGCCGCGTTCAACCTTCAATTGCCCTGGCTCCTGAAGGCGCCGGCAGACTTCTCGAATTCGCTGTACTGCTGGTGCCGGCTGTGGTATGAAATGCACTTCAATAAAAAACTGCCGAAAGAGGTGTTTGAGTTGCTGCCGGAAATCAAAAAATTTGTCGAGAACGACGCGGGCGCGGCGCAGTTCGTCGCGCGCTACGATGAAGCCTCCGCCAGCCCGGCGGTGCGTCAGGCGTATCAGGACTGGATACTCGCTGATTTTCGCGAAAGAAGTATGCGGCAAGGAGCGCGGGACGAAGGAATGAAAGAAGAACGCGCCATATGGCAGAGCGTGGTCGCCGATAAGGATGTGGTAATCGCCGATAAGGATATGGTAATCGCTGATAAGGATGCGGCGCTCGCTGAGCAAGCCGCGCTCATCGCGGCGCTTAGAGCGCAGCTTGATGAGAGAAAATAGCACGTTCCGGGCTTGTCGCGCGCGGTCGAAAACCGATCCACTTTGTCTGCGGCAAAGAACCGCGTGACGTGGCATTAAGGATTCGCTAAATAATAAGAGGTATTCGAGATAGAATCGAGAATCAAAGAATTCAGATTGGAGCGGAGGGCCGCGGCAGCCCGGTCCCCCTATGATAAAAAAATTATGAACATAAAAAGACGCGAAAAAGCCCGGCAGAATCCCTCTCTGCCGGGCTTTTTCGATGTCGCCGCAAATCCCGCGGTTATTGCTGTAGGCGTTTAGCCCTCGCTGCTCTTACCGAGCAGCCCCGTTATCTTCACAAACACAAAAACCCCTCTCCCTGCTTTAGCTGTGTGAGGAAGACTCCCCTTCCTTATCCCGTCCGCTTTATGGCGAGTATTTGATGAATCTGATCGCGCATATCTTGCGGCGACGCGCAGTTGATCTTCGGAATATCCGTCAGCCGGTTAATCGCGTCATGTACACAGCGGAAGATATCTTCCGGTTCCATGGGCGCGCCCAAAACCAAATCTTTCGGACGACATTCCGGACACAACATCAGATAGGATTGCAATGATCGGCGTATTTCCAGGGTTAATGGGATTTTCGCGGCCAAAGACCGCTTGTAAAACCGATTCATTTGAAAATTATAGACATCCTTCCATCGAAGCCGGATTATATCTTCTATGGCGATTATTGAATGAAAATACAACGTTAATATCACACGGGCCTGGGGCGTCTGTTTCTGTTGGCAGTCATTCAGGCAACGCTTGATTTCCTCTTCGGTGACGATGTCATGGTCATACGCCGGATCGGGGGGTATCGGCCACGGCGCCTGAGCGTCATGGTAAAACGGAGTCTGCCTGAACGCCTGACGCAGATCGTCTGGTTCAATGGAACTGTCCAGCCGGATGTGATCCATCGCTTCGCGGATCAGCTGATACGTGAATACGATTTCTTTTTTCGATCCACTGCTAAAGATTTGACCCGAATCCATCCCCTCATCCCTACCGGTTCGCGCGCGCCTGCAACGCGTTGATCCTGGAAAAAAACGGGTGCGGCTTGGGCGGGACGCGCGGCGGCTGCGCGGTGAGGGTCTGGCGGGCCCAGACGCGCAATTCGCCGAATCGCGCCAAGCGCAGGTCCGTCAGTTGGCTCATCGCCTTACGGACGCGGCGGAAGACAGTATTCGATTTCAACGGTTTACCCTGGTACGTCAAAATATAATCCGCCGGCTGAACGTCCGGACACCGGGCCATATAAAGCAGCAGCGCCTGAGTCATCTCCCGGCTCATCGGCACGTTCGCGGGCGTGATCCGGCTGTAAAAAATCCCTTTCCCGAAGTTATACACGTCCCGCCACCGGATTTGAGTTATGTCCATGACGGAGATATCCGAATACAGATACAGGGTCAGAATCACATGGGATTGAAATTGACGCCTTTCCAGGCAATCGTTCAGCAAGCGTATGAGATCCCGCTTGGTGACACATGTTTCATAGCCTTTGTTCCATTTGAATCCTGAAAGATTTCCGTTCCCGTTCAGCAGAATCAGATAGGGCCGTGACCGCCGGGCGGGCGCCCTGTGAATCCCCATATCGCGCCGGTACATTTCGGTATACTTGAACACCCGGCGCATGTCGCGGGGTTCGACCAGACAGCAGCGCCCAATAGAGGCCATCGCCTCCTGGATCACCCGATAAGAAAAACCAAGCG
>JAISDM010000115.1 GCA_031264885.1 Peptococcaceae bacterium
GGTGGCGGTATCGAGCGATATCACAGCATTGTTTATCTTCACGCCAGACCCCGCCGTTAGCGCGTCCTGCTTGCCGGACAGAGTTTCAAGAGTTTCCTCCAGCCCGGATATAGCCCCCACCGGGTGCTGATTCGGCAGGCCCCGGCCTCCGAGCGCGCTGTGGTCTACCGTCTCACCCGGAGCGGGTGCGCTTCCGGCGCCAACGTAATACAGCACCCAGCACCGCCAGCCTTCGCGCATGGGCGGGTCTGTCTCAAGGCCCATCCCGGCCCACGACACGCGGCGGAGACGGCCCTCACCGTCAACTGTGACTTCGTACTCCCCCGGGGCCTGAACGTCCGTCTCAACCGTGAGGATGGTCTTGTCCGCGTACTGCCCATTCACGTCTTCGGGCAGGTCGAAATATTTATTGGCGGCGTCCTCATCGGTTATGACGTGATAATAATTATTCCAGGGATTAACAGCCGCCGCGCCTTCACCGGGGACGGACGCGCCGCCCATTGGAATTAACCTCGCTCCGAATCTCATTTTTTGCGCCCCTCCCTAACTCAGCGTGCTGACAAGATAAGTGACGGCCGCGCCGCCCTCGCTGTCACACGAGACATACAGCGACTCGACCTGCGTCCGGCGGCCTGTAATCTCGTACCTGCCCGTCACGTCAACCGGCACAGCCACCTCTGAGTCAATATAGCTCTCACGCACGGTAACGGAGCCGGACTTGCAGATTACCGACACTATAAACGTATTGCAGTCGCCAATTTGGATGCGGAGCACCCCCCCTTGCCCGAGGCTGGCCTCGCCGGAACTGAGGCTGGGCTGACGGACGCGCGGATGTTCCGATAATTCCTCAAAACCCATTTCAGGCGGGGCAAAAAACGCCACTTCTTTTGTTTCCCCCGGCCTCCACGTCTCGCCGCTGTAGCTTACCGATTTATCGTTGCCGTTCTTATACACAGGCATTGGCCCATTCCCTCCCTGATAAAACTTCTCAATTTATGATATAGGGTTCAGAATCCGAAGAGGCTCCAGCAGTTTGTTAAACTCATCGGGATCCACCAGGACCTCGAAGCAGATGAACGCGTGCTCTGCCCACGGCATTGCGGGCAAATTATATCCGTTCTGATCGGCCATGCCCTTGCGGCATTTCATCACATTGACCTGCCGCGCGTACCTGTACGTCTCTATTTCGTCCGTGTAACCGGCGTCGGAGTAGATGTTCGGGAGCGTCCTGAACATGCTTGGATGATAAACATAGTGCGCCATGCAGACCGGATTTATATGGTATGTCTTGGTATCGCCGAGCACGCCCCAACATGTGGCGCTCGCGTGGTGCGGCCTCGAAGGTGAAAAAAGGGAGCTGCGGTCTGAGCTTATCGCGACGCCGGAACCGTTCCGGGCGAACATTATTATTTTCCCCGCTGTTTCGTCCTCCGCAAACGTCGCTGAAAAATAAATTGCCGGCCCCCACGCCGGAAGGCTGAAATGGGCGCCGCAGATATTATTCTCAAGGCCATCGACGGTATATACCGTCCCCATCCGGTTATGGGCTGATTCAGAGTAATTGTAATACGCGGCAAAGGCCGGGAGCTGGTCGTAAAATTCACAGGCCGGGCCGTATTTCATGCCGAGCAGCCCGCCTGACGCCAAAGTTGCGTTGACCACCATGCCGCCGGGACATTTCGGCCCAAAGTTGGCGGCCCCTACATAGAAATTATCCGACGAGCCGACCCATCCGTTAAGATATTCGGGGACGGCAAACTCGTTCACTATCCTGACGGGGTCAGGGTACGTTTGCTTGCATTCGCCGAACCGGATAGTTCCGTCTTTTGGGGTGTATTCCACACCTAAAGACCCCGCGCGCGCGGGGTCCAGGGGGTATTGCACCGTCGGGGTCACCTCCCCGGTGGCGGGGTTTATCCAGGCGAAACGGTAGCGGTAATACGGCACGCCACTTGCGGACTGCCCGGTCTGTTCAAGGATATATGTCTCCTTGGACAGGGACGAAGACGTGTTTATGAGAATAGGGAAATTCCAGGCGGGCAGCGCGTCCTCGTAAACGTCGCCCGCCGTCTGCAGCGCGCCGTTCCCGTCAATGTACGCGCCCGTTGCGCGGATATTGCGGAAAGAAACCGGCTTTATCTCCAGGTCCCCTAAACCCTCGCCCGCGATATATTCCTCCCCGCTGGCCCGTCCAGGCGCTGAGGCGGTTGCGGACACAATGTCCTCCATCAGGAGAACGCCGCTGTCATCGTTCGATATACCCATGAGGGCCGCTGTCTCCGTGACGTTCATCGTACCCGGAGAATCCGGCGAATTTTCCTTTTTTTGCGAGACCGCGGCGCCAATGCCGCTCATATCGTAAATACAGCGCCTGAAAGTGTGCGCGATATCCGTGGCGAATACCTTTGTCTTGTCCTTTGAGAAAAGATACGGCCCCGTCTGAGCTATTACGGGGCTGTCCCCGGGCATTATGTGGGCGTTCGCCCCTTTAAGGCACAATCCGCCGCCCGGAGGGGAAGCCTCATCCCCATGCGCGTCAAGGCTGATTATCTTCACAATGTCCTTATCGTAATTCACTCCCACAGCGTTGTTCAGCGCGCCAGTGACGCACCCGGAGAGATATAGCGAGAGTTCTTCCCCTTCCGGCCCGGTGAGCTCCTTCATGGGGGGTATGAGCCCCGCGTCCGTCCCGTCCCGGTCCGCACCCGGGTCAACCTTGTCAATGATGGGGATATACCGCCCTGACGCGGCGTACCGCGTTATGCCAAGCTCCAGCGCGGCCCGCGTGTCCTCCTTTGTCTCGAACAGCACCTTTACGCCGCCGATTTTGCCCAGGCAGCTCCTGTCCCAGTCAAAATCAGGGTAGTTTTTGGCCCACACGTCATAATCGGCCATGCACAGGATATATGCCGTGTCGCCGTAAGCGCCTGAATCGAAAAGCCCGGGGAAGATCAGCCTCCCGCTGCCGAACATGTTTTTTGCGCGCACATATATCCCGCCGTCCAGAACGAAAACGGCGTAAGAATCGATGATTACACTTTCGTAAGGATCGCTCCAGTGGGCCGAGTACACATAATTGTTTGGGGTATCCGCCCAGACCGGCTGCCCATATATATAATTCTCCGGCTCGCGCACGAAATATTTAATAGCGTGCCGCGCGTAGGCGGGCTGCGGGGCCGTGACGGACGGCAAAATAAAACCCTTGTCCGCGCGCGGGATTATGAAGTCGTGCAGTATCTGAAGCCCGCGCACAGGTTCGTTCAGGCGCTCCCAGAACGGGGCCTTCCCAGGCGCGTAATCCGCGTACGAAAACAGCCAGTTCGTCTCGCGCAGGTTCAGGTCATACCAAGCTTTCCCTACGGTGCGCGGGACCGGTGAGCCGTTCGGGAACAAGAGGGGCATCTGCCTTATGATTTCCCGGTAAACCCTGTCCGGCTCTCCGTCGACCGTGCCGTGCGCCAGGAAATACTTTTGCGTCAGTATCCAGTCCCGCCCGGTCTGCACTGGGTCCCCCGCGCCGTCGAGGATAAGTACCTCCGCGGCCTCCAGGTTCCCGCTCCCGTCGCGGGTAAACGACACGCAGAGTTTGTCATAGCGCGAGTCCGTATCCGGTATGGCACATTTCGCCAGCCAGCACTGCCCGTCAATACTGCCGCACAGCCACTCAACCTTAGAGCCCCCCGGGAGCGCATCGGACAGGTCGAAGCTGTATTTGGGGGATACCCATACGCTCCCCGCCTCGGCGTGGGGAAAGCCCGACGGGCGCGTCCTGTTGACCGTGCCTGACGGGCCTACGGTGAATTGATTGTCATATCTGAGCATTTTATTTTAAACTCGCTCCTCTATCGTGCCGTCCATGCGGTTGCCCGCCGGGAGGCTTATGAGCACGGAGTCCCCGGCTTTGAGGCTGATGATATTCGACGAGCACATAATCTCGCCGTCCCCCACCTGCACGCGCACCCTGGACTTCGACTCTATGGCCAGCACCTTGCCAATCACCGAGCGCGTGTTGCGGTTGTTCTCGCGCTCCCAGATGTAGAAGGACATCGACTGCGGGCTGTTGCTGTTCAGAAAATCCGGGACCTCCCCGCCAACGCGGTACGTCAGGGTTGTCTTTTTCGCTTTGAAGTCGTGCGACACGCTCATCACCGTCCCGCTGATGTGGACGGACGTATCGAGCGGCACTGTGACCGTCCGAACCCAGCCGCGCCTGCTGTACACCCTGAGAAGGTTGTTCGCCAGCGTAACGCCGATGGCCGCCGCGGCCTCGTCCCGCTCCTCCCTTGTGCCGCCGGGTATGTCGTCGCGGATATAGACGTTGCGGAAGTGCACAGGCTCATACGTCCCTGGGGCGGGGTATGTGTCCGAGTGGCAGACTATAGGAGGCGCGAACTGCGCGTCTTTATCGCCCGCCTTCTGGTTCTCCAGCGCGGCTAAAGCGCGCGGGCACCCGCTCCAGTTCTCACCGTTCCTGTTGGGGCATTTGCGCTCCGTGTAGTCCCAGATAACGTCAATGCCCGCGATGTTGCAGTTCCCGCCCGAGTAATGGGGGCAGGCGCCGCCGCGCTGCGCGTATCCCCCGGTGGCCGGGTCATACCACGAATCGCCGCCGGGGACGTTATCCCAGTACCACGTGACGCCCTCATAGGTTTCAGACTGAATTATGTCGTCCGACGGGCTCCCGCCCTCCATGGACACGGACGCCTCGGCGGACTGGCTGCTGAACGCCGTGCAAACCGCGTAGGCAAGCCCCGTCCCCTGTTTGTCGGTCAGCGGGATCCACCCTTTGGCGAGCACGTATGAGCCCCCGCCGTCGGATACCACGCCGTGAGTTTTAATGGCTACCTCCCCGTTATCGCCGAAAAACTCCTTGTCGGTTTCTACTTTCACGTGCTGGACGGGCGCGGGGAACGTGACGGCCTTCACCGCCAGGGGCCTGATATCGTCCGGCGAGTCGCCGGGGGACATCGTTTTGGGCTCCCATTCCCCGGGCTCCCCGGGTTTTTGGTTCCATACGAGCACAGGCGACCATTTGCCGACCTCCTGCTGTTCGTTGACCTTGCGCGTGGTGCGGGCCATGAGGACGTTTCCGGCGCGCTGAAACTCTTTCGAGGTCTCCTCGTTAAAATCAGGGGCGGTCCCGCCGAACAGGTCTTTGATGTTGTCCGGGATGGAATTGCCCCAGCTGCTCGACACGAACTCCCGTGTTGTCCGGCTCGAATATGTCTCTTTCGTCAAAAGGCAGCCTGAGTCAAACGTCCTCTCCGTCTCCTCGGTTGTCGTCTCCCGGACGGTTATGTTTATGACAGGCCCCGTCATCTCCTTCGTTACCACCGTCGTCTTCCGGTGGCTCTTCTCAACCCATTTATACTCCCTGTGCTGGGTGTTGCCGTTGTAGTGCGGCGGCCCCTCCTGACCGCGCGGTATATCCCAGTAGTCGCGGTACGAAGGCCCGTAGCTGGTCGGATTGGGCGCGCCCCCCGCCGGGCCTGTGCCCTCGTTCGTCCTGTGCCCCCTGCCGTATTCAAAAGACTCGGCGGTCTCTACGGTTATCTCCACCGAGCCGAAGCGCACGGCGCTGCCGGGGTTTTTGGGGTCCTGGAAGCTGTCGGACAGATATACCGTCTCGTTTGTCGTGCTGGTCAGGGACACGGGAAGGTTGAGCGGCATGATCTTCGACCCGGATATCCCCTCGCCGCTGAAGCTCTCGGTGGATAAGCCCGGCGGGGCTAACCCGTAGAAATAATGCCCCGGCGGGTCCTCCGGGTCCCCTTCGTCCTCATCGTCATTCTTTTTACGGTGCAGGATTACGCACACGCCCTTCGCGTAATTGTCCAGGTCCAGCTCGTCCCCGCCGTTCTCCAGTATCTCGCCGTCCGTATATGACGGTGTGTCGTCATCACCTCCGGCGCCGGAGAATTTGAGCGTCCCGGTGCTTATATCGATGTACGCGAGGCACCCCGACAGCTGCGCCAGCTCCACGATGATATCAGCCGCCTTTGTCGCGCTCACCAGCGCCCGGGCGTCCGCCACAACCGATGAAGGCAGGCCCTGAGTGACGGAGCACGGCACGCCGCACTTCTCGCAGAGGGCGGCCACGAGCGTATTGACGCCCCCTGCGGGGAGGCGCGACGGGTCCGGCGCGGTGCGGTCTAAGAGCCGCGCGATATCGCTCCCGCTCAGATTCCATGACTTGTTTTTGTTCGGCTTGCGCGACAGGATAACCGCTTTTTTGAGCGCCTCAAAGTCTATCCGCCCGCCGAGCGGGAACTGGCCCAGGTCATACGCCCCGCCCTCCATGGGGCCGACCGTCGCGTTCCACGAGCCGATAAGGCTCCATTTCTTCGCGCTGTACGAGAGGCTGAGGAGCGCGTGCCCGTTTATAGCGCCGTCGAGCGAGTACGTGTATTTAACCGGATCCATAGCGGCGTCAGGCCTCCAGTGACAATGAGTAGTCGTAAAGTTCCGCGATGACCGCGCCGCCGGACTCCTGCACGTTGCGGCGCGTTGAGGCGCTTGTCACTACGAACGCTTCCGACCCGCCGCCGGACATGGGGAGAGAGAAACTGTCGCCCGCCTTGTATGGGCACGGGAACACCCGCCCCGTAGCCTCCAGCGTCACTTTGCGGATGGGCTCCGCGCTGTTGAGGAGCAGGACGAGCCGCCCGGATACCGTGCGCTCCGCGTTGCCGTTGAGTTCCGTCGTATAGTCCAGCGCGAGCCGCTTGACGGTTATGGTTCCGTTGGCCCCGCCCATCTCCTCGGCTGTGCCCTCAAGCGTCACCTGCCAGAGGCGCACGATATTGTTCGGCGGGATATAGCGTATAACCTCGTCTGATACCTCGACGGATGTGCAGCGCACCTCCAGCGTCTCCCAGTCGTAGCCTTCGCCGAAGGCCGCCCGCCCAAAGCTCTTGGGGACGCTGAACGTCTGCCCGGGCTTGCACGTTGGCACGGGCGAATCGCTGTAGTACGAGTACGTCACATTTAGGGGCCAGGCTACGGATCCCCCGCCGCCTGAACCGGAGGGAGGCGTCCACGCGCCGCCTTCCGCCTTTTCAAGCGCCCCATCCAGCGTCTCGTATGCCGTGAGGGTTTCTGACGCGTTCCCGCCGCTCCCCGGTTCGCTCCCCGAGAACGTAAACGCCCGCTTGTACTGTTTAATGTCAGCCATTTTTAACCGCGCCCCTCCTCACACCGTGCTGAAATTGGTCTCTATCTGTTCGCGTATCGCTTCGGCGGGAGTGTTTGACGTAATCGACACGTCCATGTCTATCTCCTGCCGGACAGTGCGGAAGTCCGCCTTCGCGAGCGCGGTTTCAAGCGACTTCATCCTGCCTTCCAGAGCGGTGTTCGCCTGGATTAGATCCCGGACGGTGACGGTTTCCTGTGTAAGTACTTGCTGAAGGCTCGTTATCTGCGGCTGGAGGCCCGATAATCCCGGAGTCACGCCATCCCGCGAAGTATCCGGCATTGGCAGCGGGTTTTCCGTCAGCGCGCCGCGCATCCTCTCGGCAATCAGCCCGGCGTCGTCCGCCATCGATCTGAAATGGCCGCTTGCCGCCGTTGCCGCCAGGGTTAAGGAATCGCCCATCGCCGTTATCATGCTTTGAACGTTTTGCAGTTCCAGGCTCATCCCGTTCGCTATGGCCTGACCGCTGAATGCGGCGGCAAGCACTTCCCTGATCTGCTCCGCCTGCTGTAGGACGCCTTGCACCCCGGCCTCCAGCCCGCCGGGCAATCCTCCGGCATTGGCCCCGCCGCGCGCAAGCTCCGCATCCGAGGCCTCCACGGCCTTGACATATTTCATGCGCGTTTCGTAGGCTTCTTTATCCAGTTTCACCTGGGCAACCGTCCGCTTCTTTATCTCGTCCAGCCCGGTGCCAGCTTTTATCTTGCCGGTGTACCCGAAATCGCCGCTGACAAAATCCATGCGTTTAGCCATTTCTTTGCCGAGGTCCGCATAGTCTTTCCCGAGGGCTTTTGCATCGATTCCGGCTTTTTCAAGCTCCCCCTGCATTTCGCGCAGGAGTATCGTCGTCATCTCCGTTTCGGATAAATCCAGCGTGCTGAAAACATCGGCAAGCCCGTCCGCGACGCCGCCAAGATACGCCGAGGCGTTCTCTTTGGCTATCCGGTCAAAGCGTTTCTGACTGATAAGGCCCTGTTTTAGCCACTCTTGCGCCTGGTTAAGGGCTGTCTTCGTTTTGCCGGCGGTTTCGTTGCGGAATGACTTGGCGGCTTCCGTGGCGCTCTTGATCATATCGCTTACTTTTTTCCACTGGTCCTTTGTTAGCGTTGTGTTCGCCAGCATTGCTTTGAGCTGCGGCAGGAATGCCTCTTCGGGAATATGCATGTACTCGCGGAGTTCTTTGAACTGCTCAAGCTGCTTGTCGATATTCAGGCTTGAAAAAGCCTCTTTAAGCGCGCCTGTTTCATCCGTAAGAACCAGCCCGCCGAGCTTCATCTCAAGCAATTCCCTGAGCTCAGGCGCGGCTTTTTCCGCCATATCCAAAAGTTCCTGGATCTGTTTGACACCCTTTTCCTTTATGGCCCGCTCGAAATCCTCAAAAGGAACTCCAAGGCGCTGCGCTTCGGCTCTCGCGTCTTTGAGCGCCGCCGACATTGTTTTGCCTGCTTTGCGGATGGCGCTCTCATATTTCCGCATTTCGCCTTCCATGTCGCCGATAAAAGTGATATTAGAGGCTTTTTCTATGGCCTCCAGCGCTTCGGCTGTTTCTTTGGCGGCCTCTGCCGTCTTTTCTTCGTTCTTGGCTTTTTCTTCGGCCTCTTCGTTCTGTTTTTTTCGGATCTTGAGTTCAGCCTCGGCAAGAAACAGCTCCGATTTCAAAGATTCCATTTCGCCGCTCCGGAATTCTCCGTTAGCGACAGCGTTGCGGATATCCACGTATGCGCTTTTAAGCGCCTGGACTTTTTCCTCCATGCGCTTTGTCGTCAGTTCCCCGATCTTATCAGCGTCATAATCAGGGGCTTTCATGGCGTTTTCAAGATCAACCTGAGTTTCGGTTATCCTGTGCTTGAAGCTCTCCAGCCCGGCGTTGGCCTGTTTTATGTAATTTTTCCACAGAGAAATGTCCTTGCCGATAAGGGCGGTGGCGACAGAAATAGCCGCTGTGAGGGCGGTTGTGAGGCCATACGTTTTAATCCAGCCTTTTATAGCTAGCCCGATCGACTCGACGGTATTAAGCTCCTCCAGCCGCGCGGCGGCCATTTCCGCCAATATGCGCGCCCGCTCCTTTTCGTCCGATAAACCGGAACTTGTGATTTCCTGCTGGCGCATGGCAAAGGATGTTATCTGCTCCTGAATATCGTAGAATTCCTTCGTCAGATCGTTAAGCTCTCTTTGTTCGTCAAGGTTTGAGGGGGCGGGCATTCCTTCGAGCTTTGCCCCCAAATCGTCATATTTCGCCCGCAGAAATGATAGTTTTTGCATCTCATCATTTGTCATTCCCAGTTCCATGCGGAATCTGCCCAGCTCGGCAATAAAGGACTGCAGGGATTCTTTTTGCCTGTCGGCGGCGGCGCGCGCCTGGTTAGCCACCGCGGTCCGCGTCTCTTCCGCCAGAGTTGTCTGAATGATCTCCTTCTGCGTTTTCTTCCATGAATCGGTCCAGCTGCTGACTGACGCCTGGAGCGCCGAAAAAACTTTTATGCCCCCTATCACCAGCAAGGCCGCCTTTAGCAGCTCGGCGTTCTCCGCCGCGAACGCCAGCACTTCGCCAAAGCCGCGCGCGGCGGCGGCGCCCGCGTCTATTGCCGCCCGCAGCCCCACCGCGATGCCGCGCATCGC
>JAISDM010000143.1 GCA_031264885.1 Peptococcaceae bacterium
TCCAGCGCCAGACTCTGATAAGCCCGCGAAAGAGTGGACCGGTAAGCCCTCAGCAAAAAAACAGCCTCCTCGACGGATCCCTCCGACTGCTTCAAGGCAAGGGCGGCGTAACGGGGCGCGTAAAATCCCGCCTCCCCCATCACGCGGTCAATCAGAAGGCTCATTCTATTTTCCAAAGCCTCCAGCTCCACAGGACAGGCGCCCCGGGTACGGTATCTTTCGAGCAGCGCGGCGGCTTTTGTCACCGCCTCACGCCCTCCTTTAACCGCTGTATAAGCCATAAGGCGCCGCCTTCCTCGCGATAGCCAAAATAGACGCGTCCTCCCGGAGAAAAATCATCTCCACGCCGCAAGGATACTCGAAGCCTTGCGTTTCACGGGCATTAAGCCAGGCCCGCTCGATTTGGGAGAGCATGATTCTCCGGCCTTCCGGGGGGATCCCCGGCCCCCGCAGCGCGACCGGCGCCGGCGCCTCCCCATCTGTGGCGATCAAAAGCAGCGCGGAATCATGGGGCGCCATGTGACTGCCCGCTTTCACCTGTCCGAGGATTTCGGCGGGGACGGTCGGTTCCGGCAAGAACACAAAGTCCGCGTGGGAGAGGCATACAGGCGCGCTCCCCGTCAGGAAATTTATTTCCCGGGCAATTTCCGGCGCTCCGTTCCAGAAGAAACCGGTTTCCTGATCCAGCAGAGTGACCGCGGACGCCAGCCACTGCCCTTCTTCCGCGAACCGCTTGACATATGTCGCGATGCTGGAGGGACGCCCGGGATTGGCCAGGGCGTCCAGAAACGAGCGGAATACCCCCTGGGCGTCCGTAACCATGTTGAAATGATGCTTGGTTTTGACGGCATTCATCATGATACTCTGTCCTCCAGCGCCTGGAAACGCACCTGGGTTTCCCGGACGCGAGAGGCCCATTGAAGTTCTTCCGCCTTGCGCGCCGCGTCCAGTTCCAGCAATGCCGCCTCCGCCGAAACAAAGCCGGGGAAACGCCCCGTATGCGCGGCGTCCAAAATGGCGGCCGCCTGAACTTTTTGCAGATCATCCCCCAATTGCGCCGCCGCGCCCCGCACCCCGTCCACTTCCACCATACAGTGAACGGCCAGCGCCTCCCCCAGGTAAAAACGGCTTTGCCGGACCGGTTCCCGGACATTCAAGAGAATCATGGTTTTTTCCGGCGCTTTTAACAACAGCACGGTTTTGCCCGAAACCGCCTCCTCCGCCAACGCGCGGAGTTTCCCGGCGTCCGCGAAGGCTGCCGCGCGGCTGAGCGTTAATTTATCCATCAGATTTTCACCTTTCTTTTGATATATGTGGTCAGAAGTTCAATGGCCAGGGCAAAGACGAATACGACCAGGACCGCCAGCCCCGCCCGCCCGAACTTATAGCTGCTCATCGCCGCCAAAATGGTATATCCCACGCCTCCCGCGCCCACCATGCCCAGAATGGCCGCTTCCACGTAGTTGGTCTCAAACCGCAGCGCGGTCCAGGCAAGGATCCCGGATAAAGACGCTGGAAGCACCGCGTTGAAAAAAATCTGTATCCGGCTGGCCCCCGCGGAGCTGACTGCTTCAACGGTCTCTTCAGGCACCTCTTCAAACAGCTGGGCGAACACCTTTCCGAAGAAGGCGGCCGCGTGGAAGCCCAGGCCCACAACGCCGGAAGCCATGCCGAAGCCCATGGACGCCAGCACCAGCAGAACCCATACCGGCGTCGGAACCGCCCGGATGAAGGCGAATACGCTTTTAAGCGCCAGAGAGAGCGGCTTCCAGGGCGTGAGATTGTCCGCGGCCAGCGCTCCCAGCACCAGGCCGATCATCATGCCGTAGATCAAGGCGAGAATAGAAACCGTCACCGTCTCGGCCAATGTGAGCAGGGTGAGGGAGAATCTTTCGGGAGAAAATCGAAGCATATCCCGGAATACACTGCCCAGCCTGGGAATCCGATCCAAAATCCGGCCCCAGTCCAAATCCAAAAGCAGTGTGGAAGCTGTTGTGAGTACCACCGAAAGCGACAGAAACAGATGAAGCGGCAAGTCCCTTCCCGCGTCGCCCACCGGGATTTTTCCATTTCGGACGCCGAGGCCCGCGCCGGCTCCCGTACCCGCGCCTGCCATCGGACCCGCGCCCGGATTCGCCCTTGTGCCCGCGCCCCTCACGCCCACACTGATCCTCGCGCCCGCTTCCCCTTTGATCATTTTTGCCATAGCCTCCTATAATATTAATTTCCTGAGAAAATCCGTCAGTAAATTGACGCCGATGATGATCACGGCCACCGCCAAAATCGCGGTGGAGGCCGCCGGGTAATTGTACTGCTTGATATACCCCATCATCAGAAGGCCGATGCCTCCCGCGCCTACCATGCCCAAAATGGTGGAAGCCCGGATGTTGAGTTCGACGCAATAGAGGATCCAGGCGATAAAACCAGGCGTGGCGGCGGGGAGGATCGCCTGGGTAACAACCGGCAAAGTGGCCGCTCCGGTGGATCGCAGCGCTTCCATATGTTCTTCGGCGACCTCGTCCAGGGTTTCGATAAAATACCGGGTCAGGGAGCCCACCGTGGCGATGATAAGCGCCAGCACCCCCACGGCGGCGCCGATGCCAAAGGCGGCCACAAGG
This sequence comes from Peptococcaceae bacterium, assembly GCA_031264885.1. Lineage (GTDB taxonomy): Bacteria > Bacillota > Peptococcia > DRI-13 > UBA5745 > JAISDM01. The sequence continues at coordinate 2,619 of JAISDM010000143.1, forward strand.
ATAAAAGCCCATACCAGGCTGGGGATATTGCGCAAAATGGAGGCAAAACCGCGGACGGCGGCGTTGACAGCCCAAAACGGGCAAATGGCCGGCGTGCCCAGGAAGCTCATGATCAGTGACAGCGCCGCCGAAATGCCGGTGGCGCTCAGTGCCATATATAACGTCTGCATCACGGCGCCCGCCAGCGCCTCCCATTTTCCCATATAGGGCGGAACGAAATCCACGAAAATAAAACGCCAAAACTCTTTCTGGGCGGACAAAGCCGCCAAGGGATTAAATTGTGTAAACGCGGTGGAAATTCCAAACAGTCCCAGCAAAACCGCCGCAAATACCAGTGCCGCGCGCCGGCTTTCCCGTGAAGCCAGCATGATCTTTTCCCGGCCGGCGGCCGGGTTTGTCTCGCGCCCAGGCGCCGGATCGGGCGCCAGCGCAGGCTCCCGCTTCCGCGCCGGCTCCCGCTCAGACGCCGGCGCCCGATTCGGTTCCCGCTCCAGCGCAGTCTCCCGCTCCCGCGCAAACTCTCGCGCCGCTTCCCGCTCCCGCGCCGGCTCCCGCTCAGGCACTCACATCGCCCCCGATCATAAGCTGACTCATGGGCTTCCCGTAAATCCGCTCGATCATCCGCTCCGTGAGCCCCGCGACCGGCCCGTCATAGATGATTTCCCCACCGTTCATCCCGATGATCCGATCCGCGTACCGCATCGCCACATCCACCTGATGCAAATTGGTGATACAGGCAATGCCGCGCCGGACGCTGACATCCCGGATCATCTCCATAACCACTTGCGCGCTGGCGGGATCCAGCGACGCGATGGGCTCGTCGCAGAGCAAGATCGAAGGCTGCTGCATCAGCGCCCTCACCACGCCCACACGCTGTTTTTGGCCGCCGGAAAGCTCCCCTGCCCGGTGATAAAGGAACTCGCTCAATCCCGTTTGCTCCAGAATTTCCAAGGCCCTCTGCTTGTCCTCTTCCGAATACAAGCCCAGGGCGCCGTTGAAAGCGTTCATATACCCCAGGCGCCCATGCATCACATTCTGCATCACGGTCAGACGGTTGACCAGGTTATAATGCTGAAACACCATCCCCACCCTGCGCCGGAGGGCGCGCACCTTCGCCGCGGGTACGCCGGTGATCTCTTCCCCCTCGATCAGAACGCGGCCGGAGGAGGGTTCCGTCAGGCGATTGATACAGCGCAGCAATGTGGATTTTCCCGCGCCGGAAGGCCCGATCACATTGATCATTTCCCCGGCGCTCATGGAAAAACTGATTCGATTCACCGCGGGCTTCGAAGAGCCGCGGTATATTTTCTTTAAATCACACACTTCCAATATAGGCGTCACTCAGGGATAACCTTCGCCATCAAATCCCGCACATAGTCGTAATCGCTGTCAAAAGACTCGATATAACGCGGTTCCTCTTCAGGCGCAAGCCCGACCATGTATTGGAAATAATCGCCGTTCTGATAATTCAGGAAAAACTCCTTCACGGCGGCCTTGAGGTCGTCGGGCAAGTCGCCGCGGATGCCCATAGGCGACGACGGAATACGGGGCGATTCATGGATCACCGTGATATCGCTCTCGCTCACCCGGCCCGCGGCGATTTCGGCGGCCAATATGTCGGAAGCGATGGGCGCGGCGTCCACATCCCCGTTAAGAACGGCCTGAAGCCCGTTCTGATGCTTGCCGGAAAAACTGGCGGAGGCAAAGAACACGCCGTTGGTGTGAAAATCCTCATTGGTCATGCCGGGGAAAGCGTTCATCAATTCCAGCGTGGGCACATAATTGCCGGAAGTAGAAGCCGGATCCACAAAGGCAAAGGTTTTGCCCCGCAGATCTTCCAGGGTTTGAATCGGGCCGCCGGCCTTAACGATTATCTTAGATGTGTAGCCTGCCAGACCGCGGTCCCCGTGAGGAACGGCGGTCACCAGCGCCTCGGCCCCCGCGCGGTCCACCGCCTGCACATAGGACACCGGCCCGAAAGCGGCGATGTCGGCGTGCTTGGCGCGCATGGCTTCTACCACCGCGTTGTAATCCGCTCCGTTAATCTCCGTAACCTGAATGCCCAGATAATCCCCCATCTCTTTTTGCAGCATCCCGCGGTATTCCGCGTATTCCTCGCTGCCCTCGTTGGGCAAATAGCAGATGACGATTCCCTCAACCGTCTCCTTGTAAGAAGCCGCCACCGCCTGAGCGGCAGGAGCGGCGCCCGCATTCGTCTCCGCCGGGGAACCGGAGGGCGCATCCGGGCCGGCGCCGCCCGCGCAGGCGCCTGCAACACAGACGAATACCCCCAGCAAGACCATCAGACCCATTTTTTTCAAATAACGCATACCAAACTCTCCTTTTCCTTTTTGATTTCGAATTCAGTATAGCGCCCGATTGTAAAAGCCACATCTTGCCCGAGTCAAATTTGCGTTATTTATCTGTAAACAACGCTTCACAAAGACGCAACCGCGCAAACCGCGAATCGCGGAAAATTTAAGCTTCAATTCGTAATTTGGCATGATTTAGCGAAACACACCTGCGCAGGCATGAGCGAATCCCGTGGTTTGGGGCGGCAGAATGCCGCCCCTACAGTACCGTGTATGCCGCGTTTGTAGGGGCG
>JAISDM010000145.1 GCA_031264885.1 Peptococcaceae bacterium
AATAGGGCACAAAAATCAATTCAAAAGAAAATTCTGCCAAAAATAGATCAATGTCTGATTGTGTCCTTGCGAATTTTATTTCAGCAATCCGGCGCAATTCAACGACATTGTAATCGGTCAAAACCAAATCGTGGTATTTCGCAGCGTGATATAATGCCAAAGATGGCTTGGATTTCGGGTACATCATTGCTGAGATAAGGACGTTCGTGTCAACAAGAATTTTTAAATTCATTCATTCCTTCCATTCGGGTTCCCATAGCGTACCTCGTTTACCCAAGATTGAATTTCATCCTCACTCGGATTATTGAGTTCTTCAGCGACGCCATCGAAAGCTTTTTGCACCTTAAAGAGGGCATTTTCGGAGGCGTTGTTCATAATAATTTCGCCATTCTCGTTGCGGGAGAAAAGGATTTTATCACCCGATTTTAACCCAAGCTCACGACGTATTTCAACCGGAACCGTTACCTGCCCGTTCGCTGATGTTTTTGCGAGATTCATAGTAACCTCCTCGTTGAAATCTCAAGAATCCTTTATATAATTGTAGCATATGTCCTCAAAAAACAAAAGGTTTATTTTCGCTGCGCCATCTTCCGGTATTCCCCCGGCAGAATGCCTGTGCTTCGGCGAAACAATACGGAAAATCGGCTCGCGCAGGAATATCCGACGGTTTGCGCTATTTGCCCGATGGTCAAATCCGTATCGGACAATAAATGTTCGGCTTGGCTCATACGCCTTTGATGTAAATACTCGGTCACCGTACAGCCGTGATACCGCCGAAATGTGGATTTGAACTTTGTCGCGCCCATACAGGCGATTTTTGAAATCCGTTCCAACGGTATGTCATGCGCGTAGTGGTCGTTGATGTAAGCCGCGGCGTTGTCCAGATGGCGTATGTCTTGGCCGGACAGGGATACAGACGGCGCCGTTCCGCTTGTTCTCTGCCTTTCAATCACCAGTGACACAGCTTCCGCTACTTTCCCCTCATAGAATAGTTTGGCGGAAATTCCATTGCCCTGATAGGTTTTGACTTGATTTAACAAACGCGCCATCTGCGGGAACGCCATTGTTTGCCCCAATTTGACAAACGCCTCCCGCGGATGCTCATATACACCCGGATATTGTTTTTGCAAATAATCCTCATAATACGCGGGCATGATTTCAACGCTCGTGGCCCGTATCGGTATTTCTTTGTGTATCAGCACCCGATACGGTTCATATCCGTTGATAAGCGCCTTGACACAGCCGGCGTTTAACCGTCCGTATGGGGATAATTCTTCGCCCGAAATGGATTCGAAATGAGTAATGCTCAGACACTCCGGCATATTGAACTCCATGAAGGAATCTTCATGAAAGGAGAAATCGTGTATACGAATATCAAACAGATTTTTTTGCGAATAAATCCAATAATACCCATCCCCGACAGCCTCGGATAATTTCCAGCACAATCCCGAGGGGCCATATGGAGGAATGTGCGCAGCCGGAGAAAATCCGCAGTCTGTCAACAGCGTCGCGTAGAAATCTTCGTAAATATCATGGATCATGTTCGTCCCCCTTGATACGATCGGCCGCAATTTTAATACGATAAGGCGAATGCGCCCGGGCGGCGTTGCGATATGGCCTTATATGCGGTATTCTTAATAAGTGGCGGTTCGCCGCTTCTAACTATATTATATTCCCGCGTAGTTTTCAACATTTTTGTTGACCAATTCGGGAAAAATCAAAAAAATTGGAGGATTGACACATGCCAAATCAAACACCGGCAGGCAAACAGAGACTTGAAGTAAAAGACCTCATTACCATCGGTATTTTCACCGCCTTGTTTTATGTTTTTACCATGATTGGGGGGATTCCGTTCGGCATCAACCCTGTTCTGACTTTCTATCTCCCGTTGGGGTGCGCGCTGCTTTGCGGGCCGATCTTTCTTCTGCTGGTCGCCAAAGTGCCGAAACGGTGGGCCATCACCATCCTCGGCGGCATCATTTGCTTCATTATGTTCGCGACAGGGATGCACTGGGGCATGTGGCTGGGATATTTGATTCTTGGATTTGCCGCGGATCTGATTGCGGGAACACGCCGGTACAGAAGTGTGAGAACGAACATCTTGGCGTATGCCGTTTTTTGTCTGGGCGCGACCGGCAGCTATGCCGTATTCTTTATTGACCCGGCGGGATGGACTGCCGCGATGCTCAAAAACGGAACGGAACAATCCTACATAGACACGATGACCGCCTCCGCGCCTCTTTGGGTTCTTGCGGTGATCATCATCGGCACATTGCTTGTGGCGGCTTTCAGCGGATGGATAGGCGGCAAAATGCTCAAAAAACAATTTGAAAAAGCGGGAATCACCGCGTGAGTGCCGCTGACAGAAAGGGGGTCAGCTTTGACCCGCGGGTCAAGCTGATATGCCTTTGTCTATGTGTCTTATCCACTGTTATCGCGCCGTCGCTGCTGTATGAATTGGGTCTTGTGGCTTTGACGGCGGTTTTCGGGGCGCTTTGCGGGCGTATTCGGTACGCGCTCATCGCGGTGTTGGGATATGCCGCGTTCTACGCGCTGACAGTCGCTGCGCTTGGCAACCTAACCGGTCCTTTGAGAACGACTCTTATTGCTTTTTTAGGGCTTGTCCACAAAGTATATCCGTGCGGTATGCTTTCCGGTATTATCATTTCTACTACCAAAGTGAACGAGTTTTTGTCGGCCATGAACCGCGTTCACGCGCCCCAAAAATTGGTGATCCCATTGGCTGTGATGCTCCGATATATTCCCTCCGTCCGCGAGGACTGGAACTATATAAAAGACGCGATGAAAATGAGGGATGTATCCCCTTCGCTCAAAGGATTCGTGACCCATCCCGGAATGACGGTCGATTGTATTTATGTGCCGCTGATGATGGCCGCGTCAAAAACAGCGGATGAATTATCGATCGCCTCAATGACCAGGGGCATCGAAAACCCGAAAAACCGCACCTGTTTAGTACGGATCAAAATCAGACGCGCGGATATTCTGTTTCTATGCTGTTTCGCGCTCTATTTCGGATTGGGATTTTTTATTTAGGGGGAGGCGATGACAATGATATCTTTGAAACAAGTCACCTTTTCCTATGAAAAGCACGAGCCGGAAGCGGTGCGGGATATAGATATTGCCGTCAAAGACGGCGAGTGCGTATTGCTTTGCGGACGCAGCGGCTGCGGCAAAACCACCGTCATTCGCTTGATCAACGGACTGATCCCCAATTTCTATCCGGGCGATTTACGCGGAAGTGTGATTGTGAACGGGAAGACTGTATCCGACACCCCGATGTTTGAATTGGCTGAACAAATTGGTTCTGTATTTCAAAATCCGCGCACCCAGTTTTTTAATGTGGACACCGACAGCGAAATCGCTTTCGGAATCGAAAACGAAGCGCTGCCCTATAACGAGTTGCGGCGGCGGCTGCGTCAAACCACAATCGACTTGGGGATACAGGCGTTAAGGGGCAGGAATATATTTGAGCTTTCGGGCGGCGAGAAGCAAAAAATCGCCTTCGCGTCGGTCTATGCCATGAACCCGGATATTTATTTGCTGGATGAGCCATCTTCTAATCTTGACACGCGTTCCATCCAGGAACTGCGCAGACACCTCGCGCTTACCAAGGAACAAGGCAAAACGATTATTATAGCGGAACACAGAATATATTATTTGATGGAACTGGCAGACCGCGTGATTTACTTTGACAACGGACGCGTCGCCGGTGAGTATACGCCATCGGAACTGAAACGCCTGGACGGCAGCCGGCGGGAAGCGATGGGGCTGCGGGCCGCGGACCTTTGTCAGATACATCCCGCAAAGTTAGATCATCCGCTAAAGCAGGCTGTGTTAGAATTAAAAAACGTGGCGCTGCGCCGGAATAAAAAAGTCATACTGGACGGCGTCAATCTGAAACTGGCCCATGGGGAAATCGTCGGTGTCGTCGGGCGCAACGGTGTGGGAAAAAGCACATTTTCACGTTCTTTATGCGGACTTCATAAGGATGTGACCGGGACGTTTCTTTGGAATGGCGCGGAGGCGGGAAGCAAAAAACGTTTGGAGCTTTCCTAATTCTTGTTTCAAATAAAAATGAGCCGAGATTGCGCGCTTTGTTCGGTATAGAACCGGCTCAGGCAAAAAGGGGATCATAATGCGGAAACAACATGAGAACTCTATACGGCTTCTGCTGCGATGGGCGGCAGAAGATAAGGGCTATTTAATTCTGTCTGTGGCGCTTGCGTTTATCGGCGGATTATGTACAACGGTTCCCTATTTTGGGGTGTACCGCCTTATGGACACCGTTTTTTCGAGGAACTGTACCTATGAGATTATCGCTCAGAATGCCGCGTTGATTGCCGCCGCGGTTTTTTCCCGGTTTTTATTGTATGGGCTGGCCGGGGCCGCGTCCCATCCCATAAAGGCGCGTATGGGGCGTTGTTTCGTGTTCGGTGCATGATCACGGAACATTTGGCCAAAGTGCCCTTAGGCGCTCTGGAGGAACGCAGTATCGGCAGCATTAAAACGGTTCTCAATGAGGATATTGAAAAACTGGAGCTTTTTTTGGCTCATCATCTTCCCGATTTGGTCTATTATTTTGTCGGGCCGATCGCCATATTCGTCTACCTGCTTACCGTCAACATCCCGTTGGCGCTTATTTCGCTTATCCCATTGGCCGCCGCGGCAATCGTTATGATATGGATGCTTCGCGGCGCGGCGGGAATGATGGGGCGTATCAACCGTTCTATCTCCAATTTGAACTCCGTTATGATCGAATACATAAATGGAATGAAGCTCATAAAGGCTTACAATATGGGAAGCCAATCATTTGAGCGTTACGCGGGGGCGGTTCGGGAGGAGAATCTGGTTTGGAATGAAATGTCCCGCAAATTGGGGCCGCTCTATGCCTCTTATGTCGTCGTCGTCGAATGCGGGATGCTGCTCATGGTTCCTCTCGGCGGAATGTTCTTTTTGCGCGGTTCTGTAACCGCCAGCATTTTGCTTCTTTTCGCCTATGTAGGATCCCTGTATCTGACGGAAATCAGACCCTTGCAGGAACTGGGCAGCACACTCGCGGAGGTTCTCAAAGGCGTTGTGAAAGCAAAAGAAATATTGGACATTCCCGCTTACGCGGGTGGCGGTCATTTCCCTCCAAAACAAGACATAGAGCTTAGGCGGAACAAAAAACAAGAACACAACAGAGGCAATGCAGGAATACAGCAGCATCAGCTATGTATACGAGGCAAAAATAATCCCGATAGGCGTCATCCTTAGTATGCTGATATGGTGCGGTTTGCCGCTCATCATGTGGATTGGCGGGCAGTCTTTGATTACGGGGGCGTTAGATAGCGTATCTTACGCGCTTGTCTGTATGCTCCCGTTATTCCTCGCTAAATTCGCGGGGGTCATGTTTGTTGATTTTACAAGCTATAAGCATATGAGCATTTCTAAACAGAAAATAACGCAAATTATTGACGAGAAAGAAGAAACGGGCAGTTTGGAGCCTTTTGTACCAAATTCTTTTGATATTGCCTTTGATAAGGTGAGCTTCGCGTATGTCCCCGGCGAACCCGTTTTAGAAAGCATCTCGTTTACGGCTAAAGAAAAGCAGCTTACCGCGGTTGTAGGCGATTCCGGCGCCGGGAAGTCAACCGTTTTGAATCTAATAGCTAAATAGATAGCGCATACGTTATCTATCATCAAAAACGCCGATGAAATCATGGTTCTATCGGGAGGGAAAATCGCCGAACACGGTACGCATGATGAATTATTAGCAAATAACGGGAAATACGCGGCCATGTGGCGCGCGGAAAAACAGTTATCCGCAGGATGACCTGGATTCCGGGTCAAGCCCGGAATGACACAAAACGAAAAGATCCCGCCGGAACCTGATTTTTCAGGTTTCGGCGGGATCTTTATCCTTTGCTCATCCTGAGCGCCAGCGGTACATGGCTTTTTCCACCCATAACACCGACTGGTACATCAGCGCGGCCAGGAAGCACAGGATGATCACGCTGGCCATCACCAGATCCAGTTGGAAGACCTGGCCTCCGTAAACGATCAAATAGCCCAGTCCGCCTGAGGACACCAGGAATTCACCGACAATGACGCCGACCCAGGACAGTCCCACGTTGATCTTCAGCGCCGAAACCAAGTTGGCCATATTGGAGGGCAGCACCACCTTGGTGAACACTTTCCATTTGGTCGCCCCAAACGCCCGGAGCAGGTAGATTTTGTCCGTATCCGTCTGGATGAAGCCGGTGTATACGGAGATGACGGTGACGATGATGGACACCAGCAGCGCCATAGCCACAATGGCGAAAGGCCCGTTGCCGATCCACACGATCAAAATAGGGCCCATGGCGATCTTTGGAAGCGCGTTCAATATCACCAGGTAGGGATCCAGCACCTTCGCGGCGAAGGGCAGCCACCACAAAGCCATGGCGATCAGTGCGCCCAGCAGGGTTCCGGACAGAAATCCCGCGAGGGTTTCCCCCAGCGTCAATCCGATATGCCGCCATAAATCCCCGTTCAAATATAAATTAACCAAGGTCGCCCAGATTCTCGAGGGCTGGCTGGTGATGAACGAATCGATCAAATTCACCCTGGCGGCCCATTCCCATAAGGCAAAAATCAAAAACAGCAGGCTCCATTGCCACAGGCGAATGAATCGTTTTTCACGCTGGATTCGCGAAAGGAATTTGCTGTGTTCTGTAGAAATGTCTTTTACAGAGATGGAAAGAGATTTTTTCAATGTACATCCAGCTCCTTCCATATGGTGTTGAAATACCCGCTGAACTCCGGCGCTTTACGCCGGGCCATGGGGGCTCTCTCCCCCGATAAGGTCATGGTGAGAACGGTCTTGACATGGGCGGGCCTTTTGGACAAAACAGCGACCCGGTCCGACATGGAGATGCCCTCGGAGATATCATGAGTGACCAGCAGGGTGGTTTTGTTCTCGTTGACAATGATCTTCCAGACCTCGTCAGCTATGCTCAACCGGGTTTGATAATCCAAGGCTGAGAAAGGTTCATCCAGGAGAAGAATCTCCGGATCCATCACCAGGGTTCGGATCAGCGCCGCTTTCTGCCGCATGCCCCCGGACAGCTGGTGGGGGAAATGATGAAGGAATTCCCCCAACCCGTATTTGACCAAAAGCTCTCTGCCCTTCACGCGATGATCCTCGGTGAGCTTCCCCCGGGCTTCAAACCCGATCAGGACGTTCTGCAATATGGTACGCCAGGGGAACAGCTGATCCCGCTGGGGCATGAATCCAATCTTTGAGTGCGTGCCGCTCACCGGGATTCCATCCACCAGAACCTTGCCGGCGGTGGGGTTCAGCAAGCCCACAATCAGCGCCAGTATCGTCGATTTTCCGCAGCCGCTGGGCCCGATCAGGCTCAGAAACTCCCCTTTTTCGATGGTCAGGTTCAGATTCGCGACAGCGGCGGTTTCTCCTTCCGGGGTATGATAATTCATGGAAACTCCTTGGAGTTCCACCCTCGGAATTTCCATCGGACTCCCTCCTTTTTATCGTTTGACGTTCGCAACCGTTTGATCCGCGTAGTCATTGGTCACCAGCATTTCGTAAGGCGCCCTTTGGTTCAATTGGCCCGCCAGTTCCATAATGTCCTGGAGACGGTTGAAAGACTCGCTGGTAAAATTCGGCGTCTTGGCCCATGAGTCCTGGTCGCGGTAACGCTTGACGGCTGAGATCAGCAGATCTTCCGACGTATCCGGGAAAGCGCTTTGAATGGCTCTCGCAATCTCTTCCGGCGTACTCTCCTGAACCCATATCTGACCGCGGTAAACGGCATTGGTAAATTTCTGAACGATTTCGGGATGCTCTTCCATATAGCTTTTGCTGGCGCCGAAAGCCGTATAAGGAACCTGCCCGGCTTCCTTGCCCACGGAGGCCACCACGTAGCCCTTGCCTTCCTGCTCGATCTGAGAGGCCACGGGTTCAAACAAGGCTACATAATCCCCGGTTCCCCCCGTAAACGCGCCGGCCATCAAAGCAAATTGAATGTTGGTCAAAACCTCCGCGTCGGCGCCCGGAATGATGTTTTTGTTTTTGAGCACGTACTCCAGGGTCATCTCAGGCATGCCGCCGATCCTGCCGCCGATGACGGTTTTGCCCCGCAGGTTTTCCCAGTCGAAGTCAGGTTCCGGAACCCTCCCTACCAAAAACGAGCCGTCTGTTTGAGTGAGCTGGGCAAAATTCACCACATAGTTATCCTTGCCTTCGTTGTAGACATACAAGGATGCTTCCGGCCCCATCAAGCCGATATCCGCGTGACCGGACAGAAGGGCCGTCATCACTTTGTCGGTGCCGTTGCCGTTGGACAGCTCGACCTGCAAACCCTCCGTCTCAAAAAAGCCCTGATCCAAAGCCGCGTAGAATGGCGTGTAAAAAATAGAATGGGTGACTTCATTTAATCTGACTTGAATCAGCGACGTTTTTTCGCATGCCGTGAATTGTGTGACAAAAACACCGGTCAGGAGCAATATCACCGACACGCATACAAAGGACCGACTCTTTTTTTTCATACTTTGGCCTCCTTAATCTCCACTTTTTAATCTATGGACTCTCACATCAAACAGTCTATTCACGAATATAAAGATGGTGATTGAAAAATTTAAAAGATAGGGGATGATTATCTCTGACACCGAATCCGATTTTAATTTCAATAGGGCCTATATCCATTCGATGGTACGGCGTACTGATCGCGGGAGGCTTTTTGCTGGGAGCGTTTCTCGCTTTGAGGGAAGCGCGGCGGCAAGGCTGGAATCCGGATCATTTTTTAAATGTGCTGCTGGTTGTCATGCCCTCCGCCTTGGTCGGCGCCAGACTGTACTATGTGCTCTTTAATTTGAGCTATTACCAGCGTCATCTCGCGGAAATTCCCGCCACCTGGCTGGGAGGGCTGGCGTTTCACGGAGGTTTGTTCGGGGCGCTGGCGGCCTCCTGGTTTATGCTGCGGCATTATCGGATGAATTACGCCGTGGCCTTGGATATTGGGGCGCCTTCCATCGTTTTGGGTCAGGCCATCGGGCGATGGGGTAATTTCTTTAATCAGGAAGCGTACGGCTACGCGGTGGATAAAGCCGCGGTTCCCTGGGCTATGATGATCGACGGCGCCTGGCGGCATCCCGCTTTTTTATATGAATCCTTGTGGGATCTGGCCGTTTTTGCTTTTCTTCTGTATTTTCGCCGGCGCGAGTGGGCTTTGAAAGGGGACGTGTTTCTGGCCTATGGGGTGCTGTATTCCGCCGGCCGGTTCTGGATCGAGGGACTTCGGACAGACAGCTTGATGTTCCTGGGGATGAGGACGGCCCAGATGGTCAGTTTGCTTATGATACTCGTTTGCGGCGGGATTTTTGTCTATAGGAGAAGGAGAGCGCAAAAAAAATCCACGGATGAATCCATGGATGAATGACGCCGGATTTCCCGCATATATATATTTGCATGAATGAATTTCGGTTCCAGGGAACAATGGGAGGGAGATGCAAATATGAAAGCGAAAACCGGTATGTTGGCGATGGTTGTTTTAGCCGCCGGACTGCAATGGGCGGCGGGATGCGGCGTGGGAGACAAGCTGGAGGCGCTCAGGGGTGAATTTAACGAAACGTCGGAACTGCCGTCCGTAGGCGTGCAGCTGGAAACGCCGGAGGTATCGGCGGAGGATTTGGTCCAAAGCGCCGGCGCGCTGGCGGATCCCAGTCAAAGCAAAACGGTGCTGCTGTACTTTACGGATCAATCCGGCGCGAATCTTGTGGCGGAAGAACGCATGATCCCGAAGGTGGAAGGCATCGGACGCGCGGTGATGCAGGAACTCTTAAAAGGACCCGTGCAGCCGGAACTGGCGGAAGCGCTGCCTCAGGCCACTCAATTGCTGGACATCAACATCAAAGAGGACGGACTGGCGATTGTGGATTTCAGCAAAGAACTGGCGGAAGGCTTGGCGGATTCCTCTTCGGCGGAACGAATGGCGGTTTATTCCATCGTCAATACTTTGAGCCAGTTCCCGTCGGTGGAACGGGTGCAGATCCGCGTGGAAGGCAAGAACGTGAACACCCTTAAAGGCGCGGTTCGCCTGGATCAGGAATTGACCGAGGATGTGACGCTGATTAAAGAAACGGATTGATTCAATCCACCGTAATATACGGCCTCAGTTTTTCTAATGTGGCCGGGCCGATCCCACTGACTTTGGTTAAATCCTCTATCTTGGAAAAAAAACCCTTGCTCTCGCGGTACGCGATGATTCGGGCAGAGTAAGCGGGGCCGACGCCCGGCAGCGTTTCCAATTCCTTTTGGGTCGCCTGGTTAATATTGACCAGGCTTTTTCCCTGCCCCGCGCCTGTGCCGGACGATCCGGACGAACCGGACGCGCCGGACGATCCGGACGAATTCGTGACGACCTGTACCTTCTCCCCTTCCTTGGGGATGCGGATCTGACTCGCGTCTTCCAAAAAATCCGCCAGGTTAATCTGACTTAGATCCGCTTCCTCCGACGGCTTCGCAAGCTCCACCAGATCCCTCACGCGGGCGCCTTGCTCCAAGGTATAGACGCCAGGTTCCTGGACCGCCCCCACCACATGCACCATGATGGTGGGCGCCGCTTCCGTGACCGCCGCCGCCTCGGCCTCCGGCGCCGCCGGAGCGCCGGACGGCGGATCCGTCTCAGAGGAGGGAGCGGACGCGTCCGTTCCCGGCACAAAGGCCGTTTCTATTCCGGGCAGCCGGTCCTGTCCGTAACGGATCCCGGCCCAGAACAACAGCAGCGCAACGACAATTCCGCCAATCAAAAACAGGCGTTTGTAGGGTTTCCAGTCCAAGCGCGTTTCCCCCTTGAATTTCATATATTGACATTATTATACATAATAAGGTTATTTATGTCAATACTTTATTTTATTTGTCAGGTGGGAAACTGATTGGCTTGCGCGGCGGAATTCAATCCGCTTGACTCAAGCCTTTTTAAATCGCGCTTGATCATAAAGGCAATCGGCAGAATCAGGAAAATGTTGAGCCCGTCCGCCACGCCCTGCGCCACGGCGATGCCCCACATCCCGAACAAATAGATCAAAAGAGGCAAAATTGGGAAAAGACAGATGCCTTGCCGGGACAGCCCCAACGTAATCGCGCCCTTCGCCCGGCCCATGCCCGCGCAGGACATGCTGACGACGATGCCCCAGGCGTGCAGCGGCATGAAGAGACACTGAACGCGCAGCGAAAACAAGCCGACCGCCACCATATTCAGGTCTGTTTCCGTGAACAAAAACAACACCGGCCTGGCGAAAATAATCAGAAGCAGGCTGGGAACGGAGATCCCGATGGCCGCCGCCAAAACGGCAAAACGGTACGCCTGCAGAATGCGGTCGTAACGCTTCGCTCCCCAAGAATAACCGACGACGGGCTGAAGCCCTTGTCCAAAGCCCAGACACGCGGCGGTGAGGAAAAAGGTAATGCGGTTGGATACGGAGATGGCCGCAAGGACAGATTCTCCGTACCGGACAGCCAAATTGTTGAGCAAAATCGCCGCCATGGTGGCAAACCCCGTGCGAAACAGACTGGTGCTTCCCATCTTGATCACTTCCAGCGCGTCCCCGCGGGTGTAACGGATGAAGCGCGGGCTGATCCGCAGCAGTGTCCTGCGGCGCAGATAGGGCGAGATCAGCACGCTGAAAGACACCAGCTTCGATAAAGCGGTGGCCGCCGACGCGCCGGCCACGCCCCATCCGAATACAAAGATGAAGATCGGATCCAGCACAATGTTTAATACCGCGCCGGACACCATGCCGATCATGGAATATATGGCGCTGCCCTCGGCCCGCAGGCACTGATTCAGCACATAACTCCCGGCCATAAACGGCGCGGCCAAAAGGACATACCGCGCGTATTGGCGGGAATAAGGGAGAATGGCGTCGCTGGCCCCCAGCAGGCGCAGAAGAGGCGTCTGAAACACGCTGCCGAATATCAGCGCCATCAAACCCATAAAGAAGGCGGAAAAAAAACAGGTGGACAGCACCCGTATCGCGTGATCGTCCTCTTTCGCGCCGAGAAGGCGGGAGGCATAACTGCCCGAGCCCATCGCCAGAAAAGAGCCGGTCATCATGATGATGTTGTCAATCGAGGCGTTGATGCCCACCGCGCCGGTAGCCAGCGTGCCGAGACTGCTGACATACCAGGTGTCCGCCAAGTTGTAAAGGGACGATACCATCATGCTCGCGATGGTTGGCAGCGCCATCCGGGGAATGAGCCGGTGTACCGGCGTATTGAGCATAAAGGCGCGTTTTTCTTCCGGGACGCTGTACGCTGGCAAAAGCAGTCCCCCCTCTCATGTTGTCATCGAATACTTCCATATCACAGTTTAGATCGGCATCCGGTGGAGGGGGAGGATGACGACCGATTAGGGCGCTCATCCGGCCAAGCCCGACCGCAATCAACGCGTCCGAAAACGCCGGCGTCAGCCTGGAACACATAAGTGATGTTATCTCTGATTCCAAAAGCGCGATCCATCATCAAGCTATAATGGGTACCCTCTTTGTCGTTTTTAGCCGTGATCGTAAGTTGAATGATCAAAATCAAACAAAACAATATGGAACAAACCCAGTGCATTTGGTTGCTTAAAACAAATAATTCGGTAGTCTTGATTACCGCCAAACCTGAGAACGTGCAGTTTTGCGTCATCTGGAAGCGCAAGTCCTTCGACAAATATCTTATTGCGGAACCGGTTATGAGGAATGGTTTCAAATCCGCGCTTTTTATCCCATAATAGCAACTCTGATATTTTATGTCTCGAAGATTCAATGAGTTTGGAGAGAAAAGAGTAAGACGCTTCCTTTGCTTCGCGCGTATCATTGAAGTATTCAAAAGTATAGCTTTTGTTGGCAGTCATATGCCGAAAAGAAAACGACGGGTATTCCGCGCCGACGTAAGGCGCTGGTAATTTAGAAGGACGAGGGCCACGATCCTTAATTTTGGGCGTCATACGTCAATAATCTCTCGTTTGAAGTAATCTTTTATCAGGTCTTCGCTTATTGCGGTACTGAGTTGCGTGTTTTTCCATGGGGCTTCTTGGTGTGTCATTTCCCGGAGCTTCCAGGCAGAGTATTGAGAAAAATACTGATACACAGCCTCAAGCATCTCTTTGTCCTCGGGGGCGATCATTGAATCATCAAAGGGTTCGTCAAACGGAATCGGATTTGAGCCATATTGTTTGTAGGCGTGATAAGCGCGTTCGACAACAGGTCCATGCGTCCAAGCAAGCAGATTATCCGCAAACAGCGGAGTTCCTTTTTCCGCGAGTGAAATACCTTGCGCATAATAAAGCAGCTTTTGAAGTTTCAGATTTGAGATACCGTCACTATCTTCAAGTTCGCTGGTCATTCGGTCTCGGTTCAAAAACCAATTTGCAATATCCAACACATTATACACGCCAATCCCTCTCTTTTGTTGGTGCTTACTTTTACCAATATACCACAGCCCCACGTAAATTTCCACAGCGACTTTCAAAATTGACAAGCAATGGACGCGCTTTTTTACTTTTTTTACTATATCCCGCCGAAAAACGTGACCGACAAAGCCGACGCCGTCTCCCGCGCTCATACGGACGCCACAGACATATACTCGTGTACGGAAACATATACCCCCACCTGCACGGTCTTTGCCACGACGCGGCGCCCCGCAACGCCCACGTAGCCACCCGCGCTTGTGCCCGGCGCGCTCATTCAATCGCCCGGCGCCCACAACGACAGGCGCCGCTCACACTTGTGCCCGTTTTTACGCCGTCGCTCACGCAGCCTCTCGGCGCGGCGTCCCGCAACACCCACGCAGCCGTCCGCCGCCCATACTTGCGCCAGCGTCCAACGCAGCTTCCGCGCTTGCACCCGCACTCGCGCCCTGCCCCACGGCCCCGCCGCTCACTCCGCTCCGTACATCCCCCGCAGCCTCGCCGCTTCGCCGTCCAGCCTGTCCTCCTCATGAAATCCGTAACGGTACAGCAGACAGTCCGCGCATACAGCACTCGCCCTCTCCCTC
>JAISDM010000151.1 GCA_031264885.1 Peptococcaceae bacterium
GCCCCTAAAACTGCGTATACCATTGACAAAACAGAAAGTTACTGTTCACAGGGGATACCTATACCGTAGGGGCGGCATCCTGCCGCCCGGGACCGTCCAGAAACGATCATATCTTGTCAGTCCGGCCCCCCTGTTTTGTCATTCCGGGCTTGTCCCGGAATCCAGGTTCCCTCTTTTTGGATTCTGGGACAAGCCCAGAATGACAGGGGTGTGAACAGTAACCCCTAGCCCGGAATGACGGTAGAATTTCAAATTTAAAAATAGCTTTCGCGCCGGGCATATGATATCATAGCATCAGACAACCCTATGAAGGGACGCGGGTGGCGAAAAATGGACGAATCCCGGCAAGAACAAGAGGCCCGGCTGCGGGGGATTTACCGGCAGAAAGACGGCTTGCTCAGCGAACTGCTGGACATGACCCGGCGTATGATCCGGATGCTGGACAAAGAGAACGTCGATGATCTGGAAGCCCGGGACGCCGCCGAATTGATCCGCAACCGCGGCCAGGTGCTCTGGACCCTGGATCAATTGGAGAAAGAGGCCACGCCGCTGCGCCTGATCTTCGGAGAGATGTTTCAGCCCGAATACGAGAAACATATGGAGAAGCTCGCCAAAGTGTATGAAACCGTAATGGAATTGGACCGCTCCCAATATTCTATCATCCACAAACATATGAACGCGCTGAAAAAACACATCCGGGAGACGCAGAACGCCAGAAAAATGGAACAGATGTATCAGAACAACAATCCCTACAGTCAGGACAATCAGGGTGAATCCACATTTTTGGATATTTTTAAATGAAAGCGTAATCATATGGATGAAAGCATTCGGCAAAAACTCAAAAAGCTGACTCATTATTACGCCATCCAGGCAAACTGCTACAGAAACATAGAAGCGCTGGCGCTGGACCACGCCCGGGCTCTGGTGGCGCCTAAGCTGGATATGGGCCGGATTCAGGCATTGCTGGAACAACGGATGGATATTCTGGACGGCATGGAAAGCCTGGTCAAACAAACCCGCGCCGCCCAAGCCGCTCTGTGTACGCAAATAAAGTCGGATATTCTGAGCATTCCCCGCCTGGAACGGATCTGCGGCGGCGAGCCTGAATTTGTTCAATTCAGGAATCAGGCTGAGATTCACAAAAAACTCCTGGAAAAAATGATCCGGCTGGACCGGGCCAACGAGCAAGTCATGAAGGAGCGCATGGACGAAATGAAGGCGGCGGGCCGCGATTTGAAACTGCGCGCGCGTGCCCGGCGGGTCTATCGAAACATGTCGAATCCAAATGAATAAAATAAAATAATAGAATAATTTTTGATAAAGTTATCCACAGAACGACCCCGCAGGAAACGACTTATTCACAGATTTATCCACATTATCCACATGTAACCCCCTGTGAATATACACTTTCGACTCGATACACGGCCTAATTTTTTCGTCATTTCGTGGTTTAGACTTATTATAACATAAAAACGGGAGAGGAATGAGAAAAGAATGAGTGATCGATGGGTGACGCTGGACTTCCCTGAAGAGGGGCTGCGAGTGAAGGCCCAAACCGGCGGCAGCCTGCTGGAGATCATACGGAGAGAGGGACTGCCCATCGCGGCGGATTGCGGCGGCGGCGGCCGGTGCGGGAAGTGCGGCGTCTGGCTGAACGGAACCAAGGCGCTTGCCTGCCAAACCGCG
Organism: Peptococcaceae bacterium; assembly: GCA_031264885.1. Taxonomy (GTDB): domain Bacteria; phylum Bacillota; class Peptococcia; order DRI-13; family UBA5745; genus JAISDM01. Next base: position 1,687 of record JAISDM010000151.1, read on the forward strand.
GTGACGGACGATATGCGCGTGGTCATGCCCCGGCGCGGCGGGGAAATGGATATTTTGGGCGACTACAGCGGCGCCGCGGCGGATTCGGCAACGGATCCGGCGGCGGACGCGGATCCGGACGCTTTTGGCGTGGCGGTGGACATTGGAACGACCACAGTGGTGGTCAGGGCGCTGCGCCTGAAAGACGGCCAAACCCTGGCGACGCGGGCGTTCGTCAACGGGCAGCGCCCCTATGGGGCGGATGTCATTTCGCGCATCGGACACGCGTCCGAGAACGCGGGCGAACTCTCCGCGATCATCAGGAAACAGGTGGACGAAGCGGTCCGGGATATCTGCGAAGCGGAAAATCTCCCCCGGGATAAGGCGGCGCGCGCGGTGGTCGCGGGCAATACCACCATGCTGTATTTACTGCTTGGATTGCGGTGCAAATCCCTGGGCAGCGCGCCTTTCGAGCCGGAGTTTTCCATTGAAAGCAGCTATCCGTACCCGGCGCTGTTCGGGATCGGCACATTGGACTGCGCCTGTCTGATCCCGCCTTTTTTGTCGGCTTACGTCGGCGCGGACATCACGGCGGGGTTGATCCATTGCGGTGACGACGACGATTTCTTATTGGTGGACATGGGTACCAACGGCGAAATGGCCATGCGTACAGGCGGGCGGCTCTGCAGCACCTCTACCGCGGCGGGGCCGGCTTTCGAGGGCGGCGGCATTTCTCAGGGCATGAGCGGGATCAGGGGCGCGATCCGCAGTGTCCGGCTGGACGCCGGGGGCGGCTTCGCCTGCGAAGTCATTGGAGACGCGCCCCCCGCGGGCATCTGCGGCTCCGGCATTCTGGACGCTGTCGCGTGTTTGTGCGAGGGCGGGTATGTTGACGAGACCGGCGCGATGGAGCAGGAGTTCAGGGAGGAAGGCGTGCTTTTGGCCGGGAACGCGGAAACCGGACAGCAAATCCGTTTTACCCAGAAGGATGTCCGGGAGTTCCAGCTGGCCAAGAGCGCCATTCGGCTGGGCATCGAGGTTTTGATGCGGGAGACGGGCACAGAGGGGAAGCCTTTCGTTCCGTCCACCGTGTACCTGGCGGGGGGCTTCGGCCACGCGCTGAATGTGGAAAGCGCCTTCCGGATCGGCCTGCTTCCGGAAATATTCCGCGGCAAGGTCGTTTTGGCGGGCAACAGCGCCTTGGGCGGCTGTGTCAAGCTGTGCCGCCGGCCGGGGCTCATGGAGCTCACGCGCCGGTTCGCGGATGGCGGCCGGGAGATCAATCTGGCGAGCCATCCGGATTTCCAGGATCTGTTTATGGATCATATGATGCTGGAGCCCAGCTAAGGACTAGTTCAACGATTTTTTAGCATAAAAATCCTCCCCGGGCATATATTTTAAATCAGCGACGCTTATTATACGGGGAGGATGAAATGATGAACAATACGGATCAAATCGAAACGATTCTGAAAGGGCGCCAAGTGCTGAATGTGGGCGGGGTCAAAGGCGTTGACAGCTTCGAGGGCGACCGGATCACGGCGGACAGCCAGTTGGGATATTTGATGATTCGGGGCAAGAACCTGAAGATTACCCAGTTGAATCTGGATGAGGGCGCCCTTTCGATTGAGGGCTGGATATCCGCCGTCGAATACCAGGACGATCATAAAGAAATCAACAAGGAAAGCGTCAAAAAGATTTTTAACAAATTGTTCAAATAGGGGCGATGATGTTAAGCATCGCCGGGCAGTGCCTGTTTTATGTCTGTACTTTTTTGGTGGGCGGCGTGGGCGGATTGTGTTTCGAGTTCTATCAGTGGCTGCGCCTGCGGAACAAAATCCGCCGGAAAGCGGGGGCTCTCTGGGATTTGCTCTTTTGGTTTGTTATGCTGGCCGCTGTTTACGGTTACCTGCTGCTGACCGTTCAAGGGGAGTTCCGGCTGTCGGTGGTGTCCGTTTTGTTTTTGGGCGCGTTCGCTTTAAGGAGAATAAAAAAATAAACAGGGATGCAGGAATCCACCGACAAATGGCGAAGATAAACCAAGATTTAACTTTTTAGGCATCCAAAATATGCCGGGTATAAAAATTTGAGTGTAAACACTCAGAAATGATAGAAGCTGGAGATGAACCGTCTTATGGCGCCTGCCACCAAATCCAAGGAATCCAAGTTAAAAAATACGACGCGCGAGAAGGCTCAGCCGTCGTTATATTTGATTGTGGATCAGGATTCGGAGCAGAATTTGGATCAGGCCAAACGCCGGCGCAGGAAGGCCGCTCCCGGCAAGAAGCGCGGGAACCGTTTGGCTATGCTCATACTTTTGTCTTTGGCTTTGATTGTGTTCGGGCCTCTCGTCATGAATGTAAACCAATATTTCATGCTGAAGCTTGAATTGGAAGAAGCGCGGAATACATATGCGGAACTTCTGGAGATTCAAAGTCAATTGACGGACGAATTGAATTATTTGGATACTCCGGAAGCGATCGAACGGCTTGCCAGAGAGAATTTGGGTATGATCATGCCTGGCGAAACCTTGGTGAACCAGGCCATTGCCCAGGATGATATCCCGCGTCTGGGGAAAACAAATCTGAAAGATATCAGTCACTAAATTATTTGTGGGAGGAATTTTTTACAAATGGCAGTCGTGGTTGGATCCATCTTGGAAGGCGTGGTAAAAGGCATAACAGTGTTTGGCGCGTTCGTGGAATTGCCGGGGGGCGTGACGGGCCTGGTTCATATTTCCGAGGTTGCCGACGCGTATGTTAAGGATGTTAAGGACTACTTAAAGGAGCAGGACCGGGTAAAAGTCAAGGTCATCAATGTGGATCCCAAGGGGAAGATCGGGCTGTCGATCAAGCAGGTCGGCGCTCAGGAGGGCGGGCCGGCCGTCGCCGCCGAGAAACCCGCGGTTCCTGTGAGGCCGCCCGCAAGACCGTTTCGTAAAGAGGTCCGTCCGCTCAGACCTGTTCAACCCGAGACGTTTGAAGACAAGCTGGCTAAATTTATCAAGGAAAGCGATCAGAAGCAGAGCGAATTCCGCCGCAGCACAGACGCCAAAAGAGGCGGCAGGGGATCGGGGCGCGGTTAATGGCGGCGCCGGCTGATTTCCGGGCTGTGATGGATATCGGAACCAATTCTGTCCGCTTGCTCGTCGCGTCTGTTGACGGGGGACGGATTGTGGCTTTGCGCCGGGAATTGGTGACGGCCCGTTTGGGACAGGGCATGGGGAAGACGATTTTGCCGGAGGCGGCGGAGCGGACGCTGGCCGCTCTCAGGAAATTCCGGCGAAGCATACAAGACACGGTGGGGTTGGAGCGTGCCGAAATCCGTTTGGTGGGCACGCAATTTTTGCGTGAAGCCGATAACGCGCTTGAATTCCGGGAGCGGGTGGCGCAGACCCTGGGATGGGAATTAGAGATACTGCCAGGCCCTCAGGAGGCCTGGCTCAGTTATATTGGCGCCACGAACAGCCTGTCGCTGTCCGGCGGGGCCGGAGCCGGAGCTGCGGATGGGGTCGGAGCCGGAGCTGCGGATGGGGCCGGAGCCGCGAACGGGGCCGGGGGTGAAGCCGGGGACGCGGGTGGATCCGCGGATGGAGCCGGGGCCGCGGATGGGGCCAGGGCTGGAGCCGCGAACGGGGCCGGAAGCGGAGCTGGGGCCGGGGCGGTTTGGGCGGTGCTGGATATCGGCGGCGGCAGTACGGAGATCATGCTGCCTGACAAAGACGGGAAGCTGGCCGGCGCCAGCGTTCCCATTGGCGCGCTGCGGTTATACCAGCAGCCGATGACCTCTGATGAGATCCAGGCTTACTTGGGGGAACAATGGCGGGATATCCCGTTCCCCGAGGCGTTTTCGCTGGTGGGCGTGGCCGGAACCTGTACCACCTTGGGCGCCGTTCACCTGGGAATGACGCGGTATGACGCGGAGCGTTTATCGGGCATGGAGATGAGCCGCGTCCAAATCGAAGCCATCCAAAACCGGATTTTGCCTATGACCCCGGCGCGGCGTCTCGAAGTACCCGGCATGACGCCCGGACGGGAGGATATCATCCCTTACGGCGTCGGATTGCTGTTGGAGATCATGTGTTTTTTGCGCCGTGACCGGATCGTCATTCAGGACGCGGATCTGCTGCAAGGCTTGATTTTACGGGACTTAGGACTTGTTAGGGATTTTAGCATACAACAACATCGGGAGGCGGGAGTATGACAGAGAAATATCTCGGTGAAAACATTCCTAAGCTGGGCTTCGGGTATATGCGGCTGCCGCTCAGGGATGGAAAATTTGACGAAGAAGCGGTCAACGGGATGGTGGATGAGTTTTTGGCTCACGGATTTTCGTACTTTGACACCGCGTATATCTATGAGGGTTCCGAGGAGGCTCTTTGCCGGTCGCTGGTGAGGCGCTATCCCCGGGAGCGGTTTCAGATCGCCACGAAGCTGGCGGTCATGATGGGCATGTCGAAACCGGAACAGCAGCAGGCGCAGTTTGACATCTCACTCAACCGGCTGGGCGTTGATTTTGTGGATTTTTACCTAGTCCACGGGCTGAACGGCGAATTCATAAAGATTGCGGATTCCCTGGATACCTGGGGATATATGCGCGGCGTGAAGGAAAAAGGACTCGCGAAGCACATCGGATTCTCGTTCCACGGGACGCCGGAGGAACTGGACGACATTTTGACGAAGCATCCCGAGATGGAATTTGCCCAGCTGCAGATCAATTATCTGGATTGGGAGAACCCGGAGGTCCAGTCGCGCAGGCTTTATGAGACCGTCCGGAAGCACAATACGCCCTTTACCATCATGGAGCCTACCAAGGCGGGACTGTTGGCGGGAGGCGAATCGAAGGCGGCCGCTTTTCTCAAAGAGGCCAATCCGGACGCGTCGGTGGCGTCCTGGGCCTTCCGCTTCGCGGGAGAACTGGAAGGACTGATCACCGTCCTGTCCGGCATGGGGAATCTTGAGCAAATCAGGGACAACGCCGGGACATTCAAGAATTTCAGGCCGCTGACGGCAAAAGAGCGCGCCCTGATCGGCGAAGCGGTCGGGATCATCAACGCCACTCCCCGGATCCCCTGTACGGCGTGCCGGTACTGCCTGACCCACTGCCCGAAAAAAATCCAGATACCCACATTCATCAAGATATACAACGATCTTCTGGTGTACAAGGATAGATCCAGCTCAGGCTATTCCTATATGCTCAATACCGGCGCGAAAAGCGCGAAGCCGGCCGACTGCGCGCGATGTAAGGAATGCGAGCGGCATTGCCCCCAGCACATCGAAATCTCCGATACCCTCGCCAAGCTAGTCGCCGAACTGGACCCCGTCAGAAGCCAATTCGTGAT